>JBIIWQ010000131.1:0-6182 GCA_044338805.1 Crocinitomicaceae bacterium | reverse complement strand
AGTTGCTTTGAAAGAACTTGAATCCAAAACCGGCAAAAAAGTGGTGAGTGGGTTAAATGCAAAAGATATGTTGGTTTCAAAAGATCCTAAAAAGTTTAACAAGTAAGCGCTTATATCTCACGAGGACGTCGAGCGATAGCCGAGACGCCGAGACGAAGCATTGTATTTTATTCATAATTTATCAATGTCTTTGCCTATATATTCACTAGCTTAGAGGACAAAGGCATAAAGTCAATTAAACAGGATTATCATTTATTTTAACGATTCAAAGTACTTCCTTTTCTTTCACTCTTTTCTTTTCGTGCAATTTTTGAGGAACCTCAATTGGTATTTTACGTTCAACTTTTTTAGATATTAATTCTTCAAATTGTTCTTCCTTCTTGAATAAT
Source organism: Crocinitomicaceae bacterium (assembly GCA_044338805.1). Lineage (GTDB taxonomy): Bacteria > Bacteroidota > Bacteroidia > Flavobacteriales_D > Crocinitomicaceae > M0103. The sequence continues at coordinate 5,793 of JBIIWQ010000131.1, read as the reverse complement.
TTTTTTACTTTTCTTTTGATTTTATCATACAGTTTTTCTCCTTTTGTTTTGACAAACCATTTTTCAGGAAATAAGATGAATTTATCATTTAGTTTTTTGACGACATGTTGCTTTCTGCATTTCCGACAGTAATAATAAACTTCTGAGCTCGCATTATATTCTATTCCAATATTTAAGACAACATCACATTTTAATTGAATTACATCTTGCACTATAAATTTTTCAGACTCTTTAAACAAGAGTTGAGGTTTCTTTTTCTGAGTAAAACCTCGAAGATGAACAGTCATTAAAGCCATTGCCTCGTCATTTATTTTCCACTTGTAGCCCATTGTATTATTTTATTGAGAATTATACTATTTTTTCAAAAGCACGTGAGTTTTTACACCATAAATTTTCACCTATTAAGTTTGTCTAATCTAGAATCTGCAACGTTGCACAGAATTTAAATTCGATTTAAAAAGACGGAATTTTGTCTCATAACCAATTAAACTATGAGATATGGAAACTAGACGCAATCAAAAAATCAAAACTTTTTACACGGAAAAACAAGTATGCTTCGATTCAATTCAAGATCAATCATTTTCACAATCGCCGTTAAAACCATTTTTGTTAATGAACCGAATCAAGAGTAGCGAATTTGGATCTGCCTTTGATATAGTGGATGATTTTTCTCCTTTCAAGCGCGAGGATTTTTTGTCAGCTCACACGGAAGAGTATATCGATAATGTTTTTAACAAGACTGGTAATTATAATTCAAACAGTTTGCCTTGGTCTGAGAATTTGGTGGAGAGTTTAACCTACACAAATGCTTCTATTTATAATGCGATGCGATATGCCTATTTGAATCCGTCTGATTTGTGTTTTGCTCCAATTTCTGGAATGCACCACGCAATGCCTAATTCAGGAAGTGGGTTTTGCACCTTTTCAGGCCAAGTAATTGCTTCGTTAAAACTGTACGAAGAATTTGGTGCCGTTGGAACTTGGTTCGATTTGGACGGACATTTTGGAAATAGTATAGAAGACACGCGATCGTTCAACCCACTTGTCGATAAAGCAATTCCGAAACACTGTAACGTTAATCCAAGTGGAACTGAAAAATCCTATCTGGAAAATTTTGAGCAGCATTTACATTCCATTTGCGAAAAGATAAAAAGGGGAGAGGTGCATTATGTTGTTTTTGCTCATGGAGCGGATAGCCATATCGACGATGATCTTGGTGGCTACTGCAATACGAAAAATTGGGTCAAATGCGCAGAATTGTTTTCTAAATGGGTGAATGCAATATCAGATGAAATAGGAAGACCTTTACCTGTTACCTTGACGTTATTCGGAGGTTATCGCAAAAATAATTATGACGCTGTTTTGGATTTGCATATTCAATCGTTGAAAACGTGTTGGGAGATTATTGAGGGGAAGCAAGAAGATGAGAGAAATGCAGCATAGTTTTTCCGATCTTTAAAAAATTACCTATTGTTCCTCAAGCCAAATTCATGGAAGTATTTCGTTTCTTCTATATTTACCGTGAAAACATATTAAAATATAAATCTTTTCACGGTAAATAACGTAAATTAATACGAAAAATTATGACGCTGTTTTGGATTTGAATATTCAATCGTTAAAAACGTGTTGGGAGGTTATTGAGAAGAATAAGAATATGAGAGAAATGCCGCGTAGGTTGTTCAGATCTTTAAAAAATTACTTTTTGCTCCTCAAACCAACTTTCCAAAGTTTTCCAATCGACTTGCTGTCCGAATTGAAGTTGAATATTTGGAATCATAGGTGTTCCAGAAGAAACATCATCGATAAATAGCGTGTTGTCTTTTACTGCTTGATCCCAATTCCAACTTGGAGGCATAATTTTTAGTGAAGTTTGTTCAGTAATGGGCAATAAATTTCTATCAGGATGCTGTAAATAGTTGATAGCTTCTTGCAATGAACCATCATTTAAGTCGGCACGGTAAGTATTCAGAATAAGCTGATGGCCTGCATCTTGCAAACGTCGAATCACCCTTAATGCATGCGGATTATCAGCCCCGATTTGAGGATATGCATGTTCTACGACAGTTCCGTCAAAGTCTAGATAGATGATCATATTTTTTTTAATTTTCAATTATCGTTACCAATTCACGATTCAAGGAGATTTTATAGACTTCATTGCGTGCACCTTCAATTGTATAATATCCTGCAATAGAATCGCCTGCAGTTTGTCTGAATTTAGATCGAATGCGCGTTAAAACTTGGTTGATATTGCCATCTGTAGGTTGAAGCATTAAATCCACTGCATCTTCGATTAGTGATGGAGTAGAGGCACGGCTAAAACGTTTGTAAAGTTCTAATATTTCTGCTTTATGATCCATTAAGTCAACAATTCGGACGCCTTCTAGATGATTTAAGAAAAACAGGAAAAGGGTTTTTTCTTTTGGATTTAAGCGGACTTCCAAATCTCCTAAATCGACCAAGAAAATACGTTTCATGTATCCACGTATTTCTAGTCGACTAGGGCGATTTAAAACGGAAGAGCGTTCTCTGAATAGAATATTGCTGCGAATTCCATCCATTGTTTCCAGGATTTGATTTAAGGATGTTCGGTTGACGTCACGTTTTTGAATAAAATCTAAACAATCACCACAAATATCAGCCGTTCGCATTTTAAGAACAATTTGTGATTTATGCTCACAAAAATCCATCATACAACCCTTTGGTTGAGCGTGCAATTGTTGACTCAATTCGTAACGATTACGATACATCATGATGCGCAGAGTCCAAACAACAACCTCATAAGCAATGGGGAAACGGGAATCAATTTCAGAGCCGAAGAAACTTGACCAATTCGACGTTTGAATGAACACATTCCGCATCTTTTGATCAACTGATCCAAACCAATTTTTATCGTTTGAGACATCTGTCAGTAAAAACACTAAATCATTTTCAGGGACAGTGTACTTACGTCGGTACTTTTCGCAAATTAAAAATAAGTCTTCCCACGTTAATTGAGGCTCTTTAAATGGAAATGTTTTTTCTGAATAATTTCGTTCACTTGGACTTTCCGCATACAAAGAATAGCTGTTAATATCTTTTTCTTGTCTAAAATCCACTTTTTGAACCTCCTTGAATTGCTCTTCTGATATCCAGTCTTGCTCGTACAAAAAATTATCCCATTCAAAATCTTCCGATTCATTAAAATTGATCGGTCCTTGAAATTTGTTCAATAAATTCCAAACATTGGTATAAGTCTCAAGGCTTAGTTCCGATGAGCGAATAAGATGTACGTTCATTATAAAAGAGGTTTTGTAGTAGTTAGGATTTTCTTCGATCCTTTTTATCAAAGATATCAAAAATATTGTTTTTGGTCTTACCTTCCGCTTTCGAATTTTCATAGAAACGAATGGAATCAGATGCATCATCCATCATTCCTGAATAGTCCGATTTACTGAAGGAAATCACGTTTTCTTTGCGTATATTAAGCATCTGCGACGTGTGAATGGCATCTAAATCTGCACCTAGAAAGCTAAATGTCCATTTTTCAGTTTCGTCTAATTCTTTGATTATACGCGCAATTTCATGATACGTATAAAAACGCGAAGAATTTTCTGCTCCATCTGTAATAATTACCATGACCACAGATGCTTCATCGTTCAACAAGGCTGGTCCAAAATCCGATTTGATTTGATAAATTGACTTACCGATAGCATCGAGCAATGCCGTTGATCCATTTGGACGAAAAGTGTTTGGATTCATTGGGACTAATTGCTCTACTTTACCATTCGAAATGATGTCTCTTACGTTTTCATTGAAAAAAGTTAAGGAAACCGTGTAATCTTGGTCTGGATACGTTTGCTTTAATTCTTGCAAGGTTTTTACTTGCACATTAAATCCTTCAACTGCTTGATGTTGCATTCCTGCCATCGATCCACTTTTATCGATTATAAAGTGATAGATTGTTTTTTTGTTTTTCATAACGTTTGTTTTTAATGATTATGAAACAAAAGTAGATTGGTGATGCGCCGAAATGAATTCTTTGCAACCTTGCAAGAAAAAACAAAGAGGTTTTGATTTATGAAATCAATATATTCGATGGATATAAATATGTACTCGCTGAGTTTAGTACATTTCTTTATTCATTTGAAATGACAGTCTGTTTTTTCCACCCATGATTCAGATTTACTGTAAATAAGATGATATAAGTGCATCTTTTTAATTATATCCATCTGATGAAATTTTTGGAAAATCCAGAGAAAGATTGGATCTAAGAATTTGACCCTCAGCTTCAATTAAATTTAATACTACATAAAATAGGGGGCTTACTTTTAGATTTTAGAAATCAACATTAGTAAAATCAGTGCTTTTAGGAAGCCAATACATTAATTCCTATTTTTATTGGACACTAGCGAAAATAAATAGTATTTTAGCATTTACAACAAAAAATAAGAAAATGATAATTAGTTTGTTTAGAAATTTTTTAATAGGATTTTTTATTATTTTAACTTCCTATATTCATTGTCAAGAATATGAATCTATTGGTGCGTATGAATCTTCTGAGTTTGGTCAGATAATGGTAACAATGGTTGATGAAAATAATCTTGAGATTATTTCGGATTATCGCAATGATGAATGTGAATGTGATGCCGTGAAATTCACATTTACAAAAAACATTGGCGATAATAATTTTTACACGAAGGATAAGTCAATGTCATTATATTATTTAGCCGATGACATTATAATAAAAAATAAAAAATCAGATATCTGTTGCCAATTAGGTACAGGTCTTTATGAGCCATACATTAATCATAGATGGGATGAAGAAAATGATTTGTCTGAGGAAACAGACTCAGATATAAATAATAATCTTAATTTTTTAAATGGTTTTTGGAAGGATAATTATAATGGTGGACAAATACCTTACGAGTTGCAATACAGTGAGTCAGAAAATATTTTAAATATTGTAAATGAGGATGATGAAGTTATGGTATCATTAAGTCAAGTTTCCAATTGCGGTTCTTATGATTCAGTTTTTACTATAATTATGACTTCGGGCGAAAATTGTTGGTATATTGATGATGTCAGTTCGGATTTAATTATTATTTGGACCTCCAGTGAAGATGAATTAGACAAACAATATGAATTAGAAAAAATTACGGATTAAATTTTTGTCACAATTGTTGCTAGAAACAGGAGTGATTAAAACGTAAAAACTGTACTTTACAGTGACGTATACCTATATATAAAGTAATTAAGAGAAAACTCAGAACCCCTCCGAGAACGTCTCTAGAGGCAGTTCTAAAACCCCGTATTTGATAAAAAGTAGGGGTTTTGAATTTTGCAATAATTCGTAACTTGTCTTTTAAATGAAAATCCAGATAACTTAATACAAATAATTGTATTACAAATAGCAGATTTTAAGTATTTTGATTGATTCTATCATTAGATTATTTATATATTTACAATTGAAAAGAACCATTATTCAATAGACCAAGTTTAATTAATAGTAAATTTAAATTATTAATTGAATTTTTGAGGTTGTTTTTTCAAACCTATACTCTACTGATTCATTTAATAATTTAAATAAAATGACACTGAAAAAGCTATTACTACTTTTTAGTATTGGAATGAATTGTTTTGTTTTTGGTCAACGATCAAAAGAAACTATTTTAGGATTAAAAAAAGGAGATAAATGGGTTGATGAAATAACCAATCTGGATAAAAAAATCACCGAGAAAACTGAGTCATTAAACTTACTTCAGGAGACCGTCAATTCTCAAAAAACCACAATTAATAATCTTTCAACTAAAATAG
>JBIIWQ010000094.1:0-7492 GCA_044338805.1 Crocinitomicaceae bacterium | reverse complement strand
CTCAGGAGATGAACCCCATTTCAACTTTATAAGAGCAGATTGTCCACCAATTGGATTTGCCGATCCATGCAAAAGTTGAGCAGCTGTTACCCCTCCAGATAATTGTCTGTAAATATTTATATCATCTGGCGTAACAACATCTCCAATGCTTACCTCTGCCGAAATTGCTTGACCACCTTCATTCACTCCTTTTGAAATGGCTATATGAGAATGTTCATCAATAATTCCAGATGTCACAAATTTACCTTTTGCATCAATGACTTTAGCATTGTTGGGAATTGTAAAATTTCCAGTTCCTACAAAAGTTATTTTTCCGTTTGAAACAATTACGGTGGCATCTTTTAATATTCCCTGAGCTTCATTTGTCCAAACAGTCGCATTTCTAAAAACAATTGTTTCCGTTGTTGGTTTGGTTTCAAATCCATAAGCCATATTCGGGAACCAAATTTTTGCTGAAAATGCTGAATCGACTTTCCGATCCTTGGAATCCAATTTTTTAGTTTCATTGCGATCATTTCTTATTGCTGACCATTGAATCCATTTCCCATTTGGCGTCAATCCATCTCCCTCAAAAACACCAAATTTGCTGCTCACTTTGCCATGAAGGCTCATACTTCCTTTCCAATTAGAATCGTCAATATTAAATTGAAGTGTAATATCATCTTCTAAAAGTTGAACAAAAACTTTCTGCATCAAAGTATCAAGTGTCAAATCCGATTTTTGTGAAATAGTCACAATTTTCCCTGATAACTTATCCCCTTCTCCACTGATTTCGATTGGATATTTTTTACCGTCAATTAAAATGTTGTATTTACCTGAAACATTATGCTTAGCAACATCCAGCAATACTTCCTGATCACCCAAAAGCCAGGATTCAATCAATTTTGATTCTCCTTGAAAAGGATTTGAAGAATAAATCGAAAAGGAAGCTTTTTTACCTTTCTCTATGGTCCCAAAGTCAGAATCAATCTTTAACATTTTCGCTGGTTCAGTTGTTAAAGCTGCCAATGCTTCTCCTTCGGTCAATCCTCGTTCTATTGATTTTCGAATATTCTTCCAAAATCCATCGGCTGATTTCTGACCTAAACTTGTGAAACAGATTGGTATATTATTTTGCTTCAAGATAAAAGGGTTTGATGGGGCCAATTCCCAATGCTTCAATTCGGACAACGGAATTTGTCTTGAAACATACGGATCTTTAACATCAAAAGGCTCTGGGAAATTTATAGGTAAAATAAGTGTATTCGTGCTATTTTTCAATTCATTAATTGCCTCATATTCATTGCCGGAACCCAAATAATTGAATTGGTAATGAAATTCTTTAGCGATTTTTTCAGCGCGTAAAATTTCCCATTTGTCAGACGTTTGAAAAATAAAGGGTAAAGTAATAGATTCATGCATTTTATCCAACGAAATGTTTGTCTCAGTACTTTTACTTTCAATATACCACTTTAAGTCATAAAAAGATTGACGCAATAATGCAATTGACCCCATTTGTGATGAAGGGTAAGTCTGCTGAGAAACGCCTTTTTCAAATGAATAAAACTGTGTGCTTTTAGCTTGAATGATCTGTTTGTTTTCATTTTCAAAGCCAAGTGAAACCAATGTCCCGGAACCTTGCGCTATTCCATCGTTCACATGGGTTACAGCAAGTCCAAATCCCATTTTCATTAACGCTTCATTTGCTTTTGCATCAATTTGATACATTAAATTTGCCTCTGTTTCTGGATGAATTGACTCATTCCAATAATAAGCTCCTTTTTTCGAACTTTCAAGCTGTGGTCTATTTGAATGATTGCTCCCATTTGGCTTAGGTAAACCAACGGAAGAAATTGTTTCAATAAATGATGCTACAATTGTCATCCCTTCACAATCGATAACTACTGCGTCATCAGGAGGAAAAACTAACATTCCAACCTCAACAATTTTATCACCTTCAATTAGAATAGTACCATTTTCAATTGTTTTGGTTGGAGACACAATAATTCGTGCATTTTTAAAAGCGACAAATTTTGATTTTGAGTTAATAATCCCATTCTGAGGAATAAGTTGACTCCAAGAGAAACAGGCTGTTAACAAGAATAAAAGTAAAAAATACTTCATGTTTGAATCATAAAAAAGAATGTGAATTTAATCAAAACAGTCGATTTAACAGTTTTAGCCCCAGAAAGTTTTTTTATGTATTTTTGTAAAAAAAGAAAATATGTATAACGGATTATTACACACACACTCTGGATTGCGATGGATAGCTTTAATTTTATTAATTGTAGCGATTCTGAATGCGTTAACTTCTAAAGGGAAGGACGCCTATGTGAAAAAAGATAAAATGACTAATCTATTCACAATGATAAGTTTGCATACCCAACTTTTAATTGGATTAATTCTATATTTTATTTCACCAAAAGTTCAATTTTCAAAAGGTTGGATGGCAGATGCTGGATTAAGATTTCATGGAATGGAGCATTTAGTAGGGATGATTTTAGCGATTGTTATCATAACTATTGGGCGCAAGAAGGCTGAAAAAGCAGCGACCAATGATTTGAAGCATTCAAAAATACTGACGTGGTACACAATAGGATTAATTTTAATTCTTGCGTTTATTCCATGGCCTTTTAGAGAAGCATTGGGTGGAGCATGGTTTTAAGAATCTGTTTATCTAGTATTCTTCTAATTTTTTGTTATTCATGTGTTTCAAATGGAACTGTTGACAAAACGAATGAAAATGGGGCTAATGTTCAACCAACTACTCAAGAGTTATACATAGAGAACTGCGCTGTTTGTCATGGAAGTGATGGGAAATTAGGTGCTGCCGGCGCCAAAGATTTAACACTATCAAAATTGTCTTCTGCTGAAGTTCAAAATCGAATTGAGAAAGGAAAAAATGGCATGCCACCAATGAAAGAATTATTAGGATCAAAAGAGAACATTTCTGCAATGACAGAATATGTTCTAAGAATGAGGTAAAATATGCAAGAAGGACATGTAACTGTTGATACGGTTGAAGAAAATTGTGTTTTAGTTGGAGTAATTACACCTTCTTTAAAGGAAGAAACTGCACTTGAATATTTGGATGAACTTGAGTTTTTGGCTGAAACTGCAGGTGCAACAACATTAAAGAAATTCTTGCAAAAATTGCCGATGATCCATCCAAGAACATTTGTTGGGACAGGTAAATTACAAGAAATAAAAGAATTTATTAAAGAACATTCTATTGAATTAGTCATTTTTGATGACGAACTTTCACCATCTCAACTTAGAAATATTGAACGTGAATTGGAATGTAAAATTCTCGATCGCAATATTTTAATCTTGGATATTTTTGCGAGTCGTGCACGTTCCTCTCATGCTAAAACGCAAGTTGAATTGGCACAGTTGCAATATATGTTGCCCCGATTAACGCGATTGTGGACGCACTTAGAACGTCAAAAAGGAGGAATTGGTTTGAGAGGACCAGGAGAATCACAAATTGAATCTGATCGCCGAATCATTCAGACAAGGATCTCTTTAATGAAAGAGAAATTGAAGGAAATTGACAAACAAATGTCGATTCAACGCGGTAATCGTGGACAATTGGTTCGTGTTGCGCTTGTTGGCTATACCAATGTTGGAAAAAGTACGATCATGAATCTGCTTTCTAAATCTGAAGTATTTGCCGAGAATAAATTATTCGCAACGTTGGATACAACGGTACGAAAAGTAGTTATTGAGAATCTACCATTTCTATTAACAGATACAGTTGGATTTATTCGCAAGCTGCCTCATCAGTTGGTTGAATCATTTAAATCAACATTGGATGAAGTTAGAGAAGCTGATTTGTTAATTCATATTATTGATATTTCGCATCCTACTTTTGAGGATCAATATAATGTTGTCAATGAAACACTGAATGAACTCGATAAAACAGAAAAACCAGTAATCCTTGTTTTTAATAAAATTGATGCTTATGTGCCTGTTGAGCAAATAGAAAATGATCCAAATCCACCTACAGAGGAAAATTTTTCTTTAGAGGATTTAAAAAAATCATGGATGTCAAAAATGAATAATACCAATTGTGTTTTTATTTCTGCTCAAGACAAAGAAAATATTGAAGAATTGAAAACTGTTATTTACGAAGAAGTAAAAAGAGTTTTTAAAATTAGATACCCATACAACAATTTCTTATACTAGATTTTATTTCATAAAAAAGCCTCGATTAAAAAATAATCGAGGCTTTTTTGTTTTCATTTTTTTATCGAACTAAGTGCAAGAATCCATGTCCTTCCAAATATTGTTCATTGTATCCATTAACTTTATACTTGTAGAAATAAACTCCTTCTTCAACATCGATACCGTTCTTGGTTTTACCATTCCAAGCAGGGTTAATTCCAATAGATTCGTAAATTTTATTACCCCAACGGTTTAATATAGTTAACTCAATTGACGTTGAATTTGTTGTTGTTAAAAAGAATAGTTCATTTACATTATCTCCACCAGGAGTAAATACGTTAGGTGCTTCTGCTGTTGGAAGAGGATAAAAACAAGAACCATCATCAAAATTAGCCGCTGGATTATAATTTGTCGCTAAAGGATCCATACAACCACATGTGAGAATTGTGATAGAAACAGTCGTTTCATCTGCACAATTACCTTGTGACGCTATTAATGTAACAACGGTACTATTAGAATAAACTTGTGTTTGAGAAGCAGTATTAGCGACGTTTGATGTATTCCCATTTCCAAAATTCCAAGTGTAATTTAATGCATTTTGACTATTGTTTGTAAAGACGACAGTCAAAGGATCACAACCGGCAGTTGCAGAAGCTGTAAATTGAGCAATTGGTGGATTTAATATGGGAACAAAAATACTGTCATGTACTTCACAAACATTGTCAAACACATTGAAATAATACCATCCTGAAGATAAATTTTGCCAAACTGAAGCATCAATAAAAGCTGGATTATTTGCACCTGGACCCGTCCATTGGTAGGATGGAACACCCGTTTGTCCTGAAACCATGCCTGAAACAAAACCAACAGGTTCGCACGTTGCAGGTCCCATGATCATTGTGTCAACAACAAGTGTTTGATTCAATGTTATTGTAACAGTATCAACATTTGAATACCCACATGAATTTGTAGCTGTAACATAATAATCAACTGTTCCTGTCATTGTTCCCATAATAGTCGGGAAATATGCGGTGGGTCCAGTTTGACCACCTGTCCATGCATACGTGTATGGAGGAAATAAACCTAAAGCCGAAGCGGAAACTAAAATTGAATCATTTTGACATTGGGCTATTGGATCAGTTTCAGTAATATCAATTGGAATAGAGTCCAAAATATACAACGTTCCTGTTGATATAATTGTATCCCCACAAGCAGAAATTGTCATTGCAGTTATTTCAATAAATTCATAATTATCATTAGACATCCCATCAAATGTTGGGGTAATATTCAAAACAATCGTATCTTCTCCAGGCAGAAAGGTTATTGGATTAGTTAGGTTGTTATAATCAACACCTTCGGTTGCTGTTCCACCAATTGTATAATTAATTACTAGTGTATCTGTCAATTGGGTTTGGGGTCTAATAAACATTAAATTAGCATTCGAACAACCTTCGTAAACATTAGTGTCACCAGAAACTGTTGCTACAGCAATTTCAACTGCATCAGAACTAAATGACCCTGATTGTAAAAACACCCATGAGTCAAAAGCAGCATCACCACCATCGGCTACAGCAAATTTAAATTGATAGGTCTCCCCGCATACTACATTAAATTGAACATTTATAAGTTCAGTCATACCATCAGCCTGAAAATTTGCACCCGGCGCTCCTGAAAAATATACATTGTTTGCAGTCCAGTTTGGATCTAATGTTGAACAATTAATTGCGGAACCATTGCTTCCTACAGAACCGTTATTCACGGTATTAATTGAAATCGGAATATTCGTTGTTCCAATAGTACTTGGCACCAAAGCAAGATTTGTATTTAAATAATTTCCACCTGACGGGTTTGGACCAGAAACAAAGAATCCGAAAACATCATTTACAGATCCACATACATATTCGTTGTATTCTTCACTACCAAAAAGAAAGCTGAAGGAAACAGTATTTCCAACAGGAACGAAGTTAAACTCTAGTTTTCCAACATCATAAGTAGCAAACCCTGCAATAGAATTTAATTGCGCATCATTCAATAAAGTTGGATTTGTTGGGGCAACTGTGCTACTTCCTGAATTGTTTGGACCTATTGCTCCTGCCACTCCTCCACTAGCTAAAATTAATCCAGAAGCAAATGGGATTTGATTTCCAACATAATTAAATTGCCCAATTTGATTACCAGTGTAGGATAAGTTATTATTAAATTGCACATTGGACACTGTTACACCCGGCCCAATAAGCACATTTTCAACATATTGCTGTGGTGTCAGCGCACCAGAAGTAACCGACAATTGACTATAAGAACAATATGAAAATACTGTCAATACAAGTCCTAAAATTATGCTTTTTTTCATGATTTCATTTTTCAATTACCTTATAGACTTGGTAATCTTGTTTTTAGTTGCACGAAATTCGATAAAAAATATTTTACAACCAATTTATACAGGAAATTTTACGAATTTTGAAAAGAAAATAAACCCCTTTAATATGAATGCAACACAAAATTATATCCAAGAAAATAAAGATCGGTTTCTAACCGAATTAGTTGATTTACTTAAAATACCATCTGTTTCAGCAGACGCTTCTTATGCTGAATATGTGCATAAAACGGCAGAATCTGTTGCAGATCATTTAAAAGTGATTGGATTGGATAATGTTGAAATTTGCAAAACAGCAGGTTACTCAGTTGTGTATGCAGAAAAAATTATTGATGCAACTCTTCCAACTGTTTTAGTCTATGGACACTACGATGTTCAGCCAGCAGACCCAATTGATTTGTGGACAAGTCCTCCGTTTGAACCAGTAATTAAAACAACTGCTATTCATCCTGAAGGTGCAATTTTTGCAAGAGGCGCATGTGACGATAAAGGACAAATGTTCATGCATGTTAAAGCGATTGAAGCAATGATGAAATCGGATGAATTGACGTGTAATGTTAAATTCATGATTGAAGGCGAAGAGGAAATCGGCAGTACGAATCTTGCAATTTTTGTAGAAAACAATGTTGAGAAATTAAAAGCAGATATCATTCTTATTTCTGATACGGGTATGATTGCAAATGATGTCCCTGCAATTACAACTGGTTTGAGAGGTTTGAGTTATGTAGAAGTTGAAGTAACAGGTCCAAACCGTGATTTACATTCAGGTTTATATGGCGGTTGCGTTGCAAATCCTATCAACATTCTTACAAAAATGATTGCGTCAATGCACGATGAAAACAACCAAATTGCAATTCCTGGTTTTTATGACAAAGTTGTTGACTTAACGGATGAAGAAAGAGCTGAAATGGCAAAAGCACCGTTTTCTTTAGAAAAATACTGTGAAGCATTGAATCTAACAGATATTTTAGG
>JBIIWQ010000162.1:0-5344 GCA_044338805.1 Crocinitomicaceae bacterium | reverse complement strand
TTTGCACGTACTTATTCCGAAAGGCAAATACAATGGACAAAAGCTAATTAAACTTGTTAGCACGAACACGCTGGCTAAAGCAAGTAATACAATTCCCAATGTGCCAGGAATAACTTTTGTGAAAAATAGAATTGCAATGACTGCTGCCATAATCAATCGGATTATTCTGTCAGCATTTCCCATATTTGTTTTCATAATGTAGAAGTTAAATTTAAAACTTAATTTTCCCTACGATATTACTTCAAAATTGGAATTCACTTGGTAACATTGGTGACATTCGTCAGAAACTATATTAATGTCTTTCTATAACTTATTTGTATTCACTCAAAACTTTTTCTATCGTTTCAATAAAAACGGAAATTGGTTGCGCACCTGAAACAGCATATTTTCTATCGAAAACGAAAAAGGGAACACCTCTAACGCCAATTTTTTGAGCTTCTGAGATGTCATTTTTTACTTCATTCGCAAACTGTTCACTTTCTAATACAGCTGTCAATTCTAATTTGTTCAGCCCAATAGACTCTCCAATATCCATCAGATCGTTGAAGTCTCCAATGTTTTTGCCATCAGTAAAATATGCTTTAAAAAGTGCTTCTTCCACTTGGTCGCCTAATTCAACAGATTTTGCAAATTGAATCATACGATGGGCATTAAATGAATTTGCAATAATCGCATTATCATAATTATAGGTTAATCCAGCGTTCTTTGCAGATTGAACAACATTATCGTGCATTTTTTTTGACTCTTCGAAAGAAATGCCCTTAGCATCTGCTAAATATTGGTACACACTAACTTTTTCAACGGATTTAGGAATAGTTGGATCCAACTGAAAGCTTTTCCATTCTATTTCAATTGAATGTGTCTGCTCAAATTGTGCGATTGCTTTTTCAAAATGTCGTTTACCGATATAACAAAATGGACACATTATGTCCGACCAAATTTCTACTTTCATTTAATTGATTTTAAAAAGGAGAACGAATAAAATGTAACAGTTCGATTTTATTTAAATAAAATAAGAATTATTATCGGCTTGAAAGTCAATTGCTTATTCTTCCTCAATTAATTTTTGCCAATTAAACTTTAACAAAGTAGGAATTCCCATTTGGCCTTCATTGGTGATAATCAAATCGCCATTTTCTAGGAAAGTGATTCCTTCAGGTTTATTGAAAAGTTCTGAATCTAAACAAATGAAATTAATTAATTCACCTGTTTTAGAATATACTGCCATTGTGTGATCAATTGCTGATAAAATGTATATCTCGTCCGTTTTTGGGTGAACAGCGAGTTCTGAAGGCATGAATTTTAAAGCTGAAATACTATCTGCTGTAAGTTTTGAAAGTTTTTGAGGTAAGGCAATTCCTTTTTCATTTGCGAAAGCTTCAATTTCTGAAACACTAATTACGAAAAGAGGCTTGTCATTCAGCTTTTTTGTTCCTAAATCAATTGAGTAAATTGCTCGACTGTCTTTAAATTCTGGACCTTTACCTGTCTTACTTTTAGGTGCCAATAATAAACAATTGGTGCGTTGGTCATAACACAAACCTTCATTGTCAAGATTTGGAATATTCAACTTTGTTTCGATAACGTGCGATGAATCCCAAGGTGAATTGATTTCAATTAAAGTCGCATCACTGCGTAAGACATAGAAAGTGCTATCAACCCTTGTGATTCCTTCATAATCTCCATTTTTACCAAATTGAAATTGGCGTATAATTGAATCCGAATCTAAATTGTAAATGAAAATAATTCCGTTCTCATCTTGTATGCATGCAATTTCATTTCCATCAAGTTTTGTGACTCCGGATATTTCCCTTAATTCAAAAGGTAAGTTTAAAATAAATTCAGGTTTTTTGAAATTGAACCAACCATCTTCCTTTTGGAAAAGTGTTTCAAGCATATAAAAATGCTCAACACCAGCCTTTTGAATACGTTTTACGGTAATGAAAGACAAGGCAGCGATGATAAAAGAAAAATAAATTTGTCTCGACATGATGATTCTCTAGAGCAAATATACATGTTGATAATCAAAGAATAAATAATATGCCAAAAAAAATTAAATTATCTTAAAACAATCTAATTGAACATTATCTTTGATAAAGATATTTTGACGATGAGTTATTGTTTGTTTTGTAACGGAAGAGAAGAAAGCGATGCACACCGCGTGTATCATGAAAATCACTATGGTTTCCCAATTCAAAATGATGATGAATTATTTGGGAGATTAATATTGGAAATCAATCAGGCAGGCTTATCATGGGGAACGATTCTAAATAAACAGCATAATTTCCTCACTGCATTTGATAACTATTCAATTGTTGAAATTGCAAAATACGACGAAGCGAAAATTCAGCTTTTGTTAATCAATGCTGGCATCATTCGAAATCAATTGAAAATAAGGTCCGTAATTCATAATGCACAGCAAATCGAGCAGTTAAAAATCGAATTTGGGTCGTTTAAAAACTGGTTGGATATAAATCATCCAAAACCAAAGGAAGAATGGACTAAATTATTCAAAAAGACGTTTAAATTTGTATGATGAGAAATTGTGAATGAATTTTTAATGAGCACTGGTTATTTAAAAGGCGCACATGATGAGAATTGTAGCATTTATGATAAGGTAAAAAACTCACAACCAAAATGGTTAGAAATATGAAAAAATTAATTGTAATTATAATGCTTGCGCTTGTCGCACTAGATGCGAATGCACAGTTTGGTGTTTCTGGCGGTACCTCAATATTAAAAGGATTTGGCACTGCTAAGCCATTTGTTGGTATTCACTTGGGTGGTGAATTACCGCGAGATGATCAAAATTCGCTTTATGCAAGAATTTCGTTTTACGCAAAACAAAAAGAAACATTACAAGGGTTTACCTATGTGCAAGCTGTTTCTCCGACAACTTTTCCGAATACTCAAACGATTAGTTATGTGAATTCCATGAATTACACAATTATCGAAGGAGGCAATAGGTATTACATCGGTAACGGATATGATTCAGGTTTTGGAGGATATGGTGGAGCAAATTTATTGTTGGCATTCAACTCAGTGAAAAGAACATATGGTGATTATGATCAAGTTTTATATACTTTACCGTCAGGCGAAATCTCTAAAGGTTCAATTTTTAATCTTGGTTTCGGTTTAGGAGGAGGATTGAAATATACTTTTGCGGGAATTGGAACCATGTATTTTGATGCAAATTTCGCTTATTTAATAACTTCAACCGCAAGCAATGCAACTGCAAGCAGCGTTTCTTTGTATGCGCCTTTGTTGTTTACGTTTAATGTTGGATTCAGAAAAGATTTCTTCTAAAACCAATAGAATCTTTTGCGATTTGAAATGGTTTGAAAAGCAAAAAGCATTTCATCATAACTTTCATATCGTTTGTTAATACCTTCAAGTAAACAAACTCTTCTTTCTTCCCTTGAAATATGGTTTGGAGCGGTTTTAAATTGATGTTTATTGCACATTTTGAGAAGAATTTGGTAAAATCCTTTTGGCAATTCAACATCATCTGGCAAAGGATGTGTTAATTGCAAATTTGTGAAAATGCTTGGATTGGGATGAGTTAAAGGCAATTTATCTGTAAATAATTTCCAAATAATTATTCCAAGCGAAAATTGATCTGTTCTATGGTCGATAATATCAAGCTGATTTAACAATAATTCAGGTGCAGCATATCCTAATGGAAACAAGGTTTGACGTTTATTTATTTCAGTTGTTTTCAAAGCCATTCCGAAATCAATTAATGATACGTCAATTTCTTCATTTTCAACATTAATAATTATGTTACTCGGTTTTAAGTCACAGTGAACGATAGACTGAATTTGTAAAATTTTTAAAAGTTCACCTATTTTTGGTAAAAAAACATGAACAAATTGAATTCGTTTTTTTCTTTTTAAAGAATACCAATATTCATCTAAAGGAATTCCCACGGAATAGCTCTTAATTAAAGTAATTTCTGTTTCTGATTCATGTAATTCAATTGTTTTTGGAAGACCTGGGCAATCGAAAAAGAATTCAGCTTCTTTTAATAATCGTTCTTGTAAATTGTGATTCATGTCATTTTTAACTAAAGATTTTAATACAGCGAATTCTAGCGTGAATTTGTTTTGAATTAGAAAAACAGATCCAAATTTTCGTTTCGATTGCAAGCCAAGCGGCTTAATGATTGTATATTTTTCTTTAAAATGAGTCATGATGAATTCAAAAGAACAAAAAAGGTAGTACAAATGACGAGTTTTTTAAATTATTAATCCAATCTATATAAATTCTTTTTACTTTTCAACGATGAAAAAATCCTATTTGATTGCTGATAGTGGTGGCACTAAAACTGATTGGTGCTATGTGGATGTTTTTGGTACTAAAAATTATTTTACTACGGCCTCTTATCATCCAAACCTTATGTCTGATGAATGGATAAATTCAAATAAAGCCTTTTGGAATCAATATACATTAATCGACAATTTAGAAGTCCATTTTTACGGAAGTGGCTGTCTAAAAGAACCCAATAGATCTAAAGTTGAAAATGTTTTTAAAATTTTTGGTTTTAAAAATATTTTTATTGAATCGGATATTCTTGCTGCAGCACGCGCTTGTTTTGGAGACGAGAATGGTTTTGTGGGCATCCTTGGAACTGGTTCTGTTTTAGCAGAAATAGAAAATCGTGAGGTTAAAAATGTTTATGGAGGCCTGGGGTCAATAATTGGTGATGAGGGAAGTGGTTTTTATTTTGGAAAATTATTAATTGAAAAGTATGTCAAGAATGAGTTTTCAAAAGTGACAAACGAAGAGATTGAATCAGTCATTGGGATTGAAAATTTAATCGGTGTAAACAGCTCTGATTCCACGTTCAAAGAGTTTGTTTCAAGTTTTTCAAGTAAATTCTCAGCAACAAAAAATCAAGAAATAAAACAACTTCATCGTGATAATATTTCACTTTTTTTTGATAAATATTTACCACTGAACATTTCTAATCTAAGAATTTGTTTTGTTGGTAGTTATGCTCAATATAACCGTGATATAATCAAGAATTTTCTTGAAATAAGAAGTGTTAATTTAGGTGTGATAATAACCAGGCCAATTGAGTTTTTAACGGAATATTCGATAAAAAGCATACTTTAATCAATCAAAACTACTGTTTAATCAATTTGTTTTTTACATTTGTCGATGAGAACTGCAGTTCATCTATCGTTTTTTGTCATTGGTAGAAAAGTTGAATTACTCTGAATAATAATACGCAAATTGCAGTATAAATTGTTTGATTTATGGAAGAATTACACATTAACGCAACTACACAGACCCCTTTTATCCATTTTAATGGTAATAGCGGTGTGATGGAGATTAAAGG
>JBIIWQ010000093.1:0-7522 GCA_044338805.1 Crocinitomicaceae bacterium | reverse complement strand
TGTACTTTTCTTGAAATTTCATAATTCGAAAAAATTGGTGAATCGATTATGAGATTATTAAAATCTTTGACATTTTTTGTTTTCGCCCATGATATAAATTCAAATGGAATATTTGGATCAAGCTCACTATCCTTAGCAGTTTTTAAATCTAATTCATTTGCTAATAAATTTGCAATTAACATAAGTTCAGAAGGCGCATATTCTGTAGCAAGTTTTTCAATTGCTGATAAACTGTAGAACGTCCGATTTAGCCTTTTGAATACCTCAATTATCTTTGGGTCGTTAGCTTCCATGTCTAACTCAATTATTGCAATCTCATATTTTAGAAACTCTTCCTTTTCAGATGATGTTAAATTTGAAAATATCTTTCCTTCTACATTATATTTATCGTTGATAAACTCTAGTATAGAATTCATTCGCTGCTGTCCATCTACAAGAACAGAAGTAGTTGACATATCATCTATATTAATTCCTCCTTTCGCAATAAAGATTTGTGGAAAAGGGAATCCTAGTAATATTGTCTTTATAAAATCTTCCTTATGAATTTGTCTCCAAACTAAATTTCTTTGAAAATAAGGTGAAAGAATTATTTTCCCCCTTCTTAAGTCTCCTGCTACATCAACGAGTTGACGACTGCGTATATTATATTTTACCATATTGTTTCAATTCTTTATAAATGTCAATATTATCTGCTTGTTTGAATTCAAAAAATGTTTGAGAAAAATAGATGCCACAATTAATATCCTTAAATAAGTCAACATACTTTTCTGATAGTTTATTAAAAAATTTGAACCATTCTTTTCGTTCAGTACTTGTAGGCATTGCATCGGGTCTGAAAATCCCTTTCAAAATAGAGGATTGATAAATTTCAGAATGTGCGACCCCGTTTTTCGTACGTCCAAATTCTGATAAATTTTTTAAGCCGTTTGTTTTTTTAAATACTATTTCGGTATATCGTCTATACAATTCAGGATCTACAACTGCAATATCTAAATCTGATATACCTGGCTCGAAAGGTTGATTTTGATAATAACTATAGCCGGTTTTACTTGAGCCAGCGACATGAACAGAGTAAATTGGGATATTAAAGAAAATAGAAATTGCATTCCGTATTTCATATTCATCCTCTTGTTTATTTTTAAACACTTCTGTTGGAAAGGAAAGATAGATTTTTCGTGAAATAATTTCATTTCTCATACCATCTTCAAATCCTTTATCAATTCCTTTATTATACATGCTTATTTTATTTTCTCCATTTTACATAAAAAACTTATAACGTAAAATCAACATGATGAATAAGATTATCTTAATCTCATTTCTGACCTCAATTCTTAAAAAAAAACAACCACTAAACCTTTTCAGGCGAGAACTAAAGTAGATGTATTCTAAAAACGAGTCGAATCTAAGAATAATCTTATTAGTATGGGATGATTTGTTTAAAGGAAGTGCTTTTTGTTGAAAAAACAGGTGTTAACACCTTTAGAAAGAAGTTGAAGAGGGAAAGGTTTTTTCTCTATCCTAAAAAACACCATGTATTTCAATCTTTTCCAATTTTTCGAATCGATTGAGACTTCTCAAAACGTGTTTTTTCTTTTCGTTACGGGGAAGATCAAGGTAAATCGTATAAAAGGCCTCAGGATCTTTGATGAATTCCCATTTTCGTATGTTCAGTTTTGTTTTTTTAGGTTCGTGAAGAAAAAATGTGATTTCCAAGGTTTGAAGCGGCATTTTTAAATTGTGTAAGAGCTCAATTTTACTGAGATCAATCGATTTATCCGTTTCATTTCTGATTTCAATTTTCAGGGATAAAATTTTGTCTTGACTGAGCAATAACTTCGTTGACCGATCTGAATCGTATGCCCATTCTCCGTTTGAGTCAAGATAATACACGAAAGAATCTATAATAGATAGCTGATTGTTCTCGAAAACAAGTGGAAAGGGTGAACACTTGTCATAAGATTCTGGATAAATATAAAATTCAGGGAAGCCATAGTCTGGCCGGGCACCTGACAAACCAGATTGTAATTTAATTTTCCCCAATGAGTCATAGGATTGAAAAATCTGCATCTCCACTCCAAATTGTGCATTCGTATCAACAGGACATTTTATAATTGGGGCTTGTGCATTCACACTACTTAATACCAATACAAACCAAATTAATACTATTCTTCTGCGCATAACCTATATTCTTATTTCATTGTTGTTTTTTGACTTAAACTTCAGTTGGTTTAATTTCTCAATTACCACCTGATTGGCTGATGAATTTTTATTACTAAATGAATATTCTTTTGTTTAGTTGATGTTTAGCATATATAATCCTTAACCTCAACAAATCAACATCAACCTTACTTGTCCATTTGTTTCTACTGGTGCACGATGCACACACGGAAGAACCTTACTCTCAGGATGGTCAATCGCCAAACGCCAAATGTGTCCAAGACCTAAGTTGACAGGAATAGCCGTAGGTTTCGCTTGATAATGCAAGTCAAAGAAAAATTCACTTAAAAAGGCTTCAAATCCTTCGTCTTCTGCTCCGTAGAGTTTTTGAAGTTCGTGTCGAATTTCGGGGATAAGAATTTTTTGTTCTGCTTGTGAATTGTGTATGAGTTCACTTGCATCGCCATAATACGTGCATAAAAACGTGTCAGTTGGAATAGGGGAGCGGTCTACATGATACGAATAAACATCGGTTGGGAAAAACGGAAATGCATCATCTCGTTCATAGTATTTGATCAAATTAAGGATTGGAGAAGCACCATGATCCTTCAATAATTTTAAATCAGTGATAAGAATTTCACGTGCAAGATTTCCTTGTTCACTCAACTGAAGTGCACGAAGTTCCTGTTCACCCAGTTCTACCATGTTTCCTTCAAAGTCAACCTTTTTTACAATTTCAGAGAAATCACCAATTAATTCACGTGACCAACACAACGCATTATTTTCTCCAAGAAAATGTGTTGAAACAAGGTCGTGAAAATTCGTGACCGTTTGAATTTGATTGTTAGAAAGCGGTAATTGAGTCATGATTGTAAAAGTAGGAAATCATTTGAACCAATGCGAAAAGTTGTGCGTTCTAAAATTTTTAACGTTGAATGAATTCGTGAAAACCCCTGTAATTTGTAGACAAAAAAATAATTTCACTTCTATCGGTTGATGAGCATTTAATTATTCGAAATCAAAAATAACACAGCAGTTATATTTTAAAACAAATTGAATAAATCAACTTTTTGAGTAACTTAAATAAGATAAATTGAAAAATTGATGTTTAAATGAGTCTGTTAGAATTACTTTACAAAGAAGAATGTTATAAAATATTAGGTTGTGCTATGGAAGTGCATAATGAACTTGGTCCAGGTTTTTTAGAAGCTGTATATCAAGAAGCTTTATCAATAGAATTAGCCTCTAGTCGCATTAAACATGAAAAAGAAAAAGTCATTGACATTTCATACAAGGGAGAAATTATGGCTAAAAAATACATTGCAGATTTCATTTGTAATGAAGAAATTGTCATTGAACTAAAAGCAGTAAGTACTTTAAAAGACGAACATTACGCACAAGTGTTAAATTACCTCAAAGCAACAGATTTAAGAGTTGCACTTTTGATCAATTTTGGAGCGAAAAGTTTACAATTCAAAAGAATCATTAGTTAATTTTTTGTGAAGAATAAATTCGTATTAAAGTCAATTTAAAAATGGTTTTGTCCACGAATTATCACAAATTTCCATGAATTAAGTATATTGGGTTTTTAACATCACTTCAGAAGTTAAAAACAAATTTTTTCTATCGCAAAATAAATTCATGAAAATTCGCATAATTCGTGGACAAATAAAAAGAATACAGTATTAACGGATATGTATGTTTTTTAGAAATTCGTGAAAATCCGTGTAATTCGTGGACAGAGGAAAAAAACACACTACTGACACATAATTATGTTTTTGAGAAATTCGTGAAAATCCGTGTAATTCGTGGACAAATTAAAAAAAACACAATTCTAACGGATATCAATGTTTTTAAAACTCCGTGAAAATTCGTTAACAAGTAAAAATAATACAATTCAAACCGATATGGAATTTATTCTACCATTATTTTTTCTACACGAATTAGTGAATCAAATTTTATTTTTAATAAATAAATCCCCTTTGGCTCCTTACTAAGATCTATTGATCCCTTTGAAGAGCTAGATTTATAAACGATTTCACCTTGTAAATTATATATCTCGATTTCAATTAAGTTCAAATTATCCGAATTGATTGAGAAAATTCCGTTTGATGGATTTGGTGATATCGCTATCACATCTAAAAGATTTTCATTCAACCCTAAACCACTAATGGTGAAACAAGACGAAGTGTCAGCGCAACCATTTTGCGTATTGATTACTGCAAAATTGCCATTCGTTGAAGGAATAAAAACTTGATCTGTTTCATTTGAAATAAATGAATTGTCAAAACAGTCAATCCATTGGTAGGTTCCAACCAAAGAATTTGCGGTCAACGTACTTCCCGTCTGTGTAACGGAAGTATCTATGATTGCAACGGTAACGGTTAAAAGTTGTGCTGCTGATGATCCACAAATGTTGTTAGCAGTAACTAAAATGTCCCCACCTGTTGAAAAAGAAGCGGTTGGAATTGAATTCACTGTCGTAGTTCCTGTCCAAGATGCGGGCAACGTCCAAGAGTAATCAACAGCGTTTGGATCGTTGGTGACAGAATAGAAATTGGAACTGTTTTCACAGATAATTGCATTTCCTAGAATGATGCTTGGCGTTGCAGGAATGGAGGTAGTGTTGATTGCAAACGTTTGAGATGGAGAAGCTCCACAGCTATTATTTGCGGTTACAGTTACGTTTCCACTCGTTGCACTTGATGTTGTATTGATTGAATTGGTAGTTGAACTTCCCGACCAACCAATTGGCAATGACCAAGTATAAGAAGTTGCTCCTACAATTGCAGAAATGTCATACGTGTTTGCTGTCGAAGCGCAAATACCAGCATTTCCGTTTATTGCTGCCGGTTGCGCTAAAACACCGTTTGCTACATTAATTGAGAGTGATTGTGGAGCAGAAGAGCCGCAAACATTAACAGCAGCTATTGAAACATTCCCACTCGTACTTGATGCTGTTGCCGAAATTGTATTCGTTGTGGAGTTTCCAGTCCAACCCAAAGGCAAAGTCCATAAATAAGAAGTTGCTCCAGGAACAGCTGTAACATTATACGAGGTCACTGTTAACGCACAAATTTCAGTATTGCCGTTCACACTTGTTGGCGCATTTGGTATGCCATTCACAACAGTTATTGCTACTGTTCTTAAAGGAGATGACCCACAACTATTATTGGCAGTAACGGTAATATTCCCACTTAAACTGCCGCACGTCGTCGAAAAAGAATTAGTTGTTGATGTGCCTGTCCAGCCAACGGGATACGTCCATGTGTAAGAAGTGGCTGTAGGTATTGATAAAACCGAATACGTATTTGAAGAGCTTGCGCAAATAGTTGTATTTCCAGTTATTGAAGCTGGAGTAGGAGGGATACTAGCCACTGTTACCGCTAATGTTTGAGCAGAAGAGGAACCGCATGTTAGATTTGCTGTAACTGAAATATTCCCACTTGTTGCACTTGAAGTTGTGGTGATTGAAGTTGTTGAAGATGTTCCTGACCAACCTCCAGGTAAAGTCCACGTATACGATGTTGCTCCTGCGACAGGAGAAATACTATATGTGTTGGATGTTCCAGAGCAAATTGCAGTATTTCCTGTTATCAATCCCGGTTGGGCTGGTGTTGGACATGGAGAAACAATAATAGTTCCTTTCATTCCCATTGAAGCATGTGGCGTGCAAACAAAATAATGAGTTCCAACGGATAATTGAGCTGGTAAAACTATTCCGCCTCCAAAAGCAGTTTGAAATCCCCCAGGCAATGGTGTGTTTCCATTTGCTGTCCAAGTTGCTAAACTTACTTCACGAGCATCATGCGATCCCCCAATTGTGAAGACAACTGTATCTCCAAAAAGAATATTTGTTGTAGCTGGAGTATATGTAAATCCAGAAGTATTAATAGTCCAAATAGTACAAAATGCAGATGTACTGATTGTAATTAATAGAAGTGCGAGAAGTGATTTTAATTTCATGTTATATAATTTGTAATTCATAATTCATAATTTTAAGATAAGTAAATAGCTTATTTCACCTGTTCGTTTATCCAATTCAACACCATTTCTAACGCAACAGGTGAAAAAGTTTGCTCAATTTCGCCATATTCATTTGGTGAACCCGTTTCACATTCTTGGAACAAATGATTCAAATTAGCCAACTCTTTTGTCGTTACTTTTTGGTTGCCACCTTTCGCTAAAGCTGTTTGAATTGCCGTTAAATTTTCTTTTGGTGGTACTTGTAAATCTTTCGATCCGTTAATCGCCAAAACAGGACATTTTACTTTTTCTAAAATTATTGATGGATTATATTTTATAAAATAAACCATCCAAGGCGTAGCAATTTGATCAATGGTATATGCTACATAATCTTCGTCAGAAACACCTTCTGGTTTCCCAGCGTCAGGATTCTCTTTTAAAGATGCTAACATGTGAATTGTCAAGTCTTTTTTCAATTGCTCACTGTCCGTTGATTTTTTAATGATATCAAACAATTGAGTATTTTCCTTTCTTCCAAGTATAAGATTCTCTTCACTTTCACCAGATGCGCGACCAATTAATTCTTGTTGTAATAACAATAATTCATCTCCCGGTATTCCTGTTCCAGCCAATAATACGATGAATGCAACATTCTTTGATTTAGCTGCAACAATCGGAGCAATAATTCCACCTTCGCTGTGTCCAGCTAAACCAATTTTCTTTTTATTAACGCCTTTTTTTGTCATCAAAAATGCAACCGCTGCTTGCACATCAGTAGCAAAATCTTGCGTTGTTGCCGTTTTAAAATCTCCAGTAGAAGAAGCTGTTCCGCGGTCATCATATCTCAAAACACCGATTCCATTGCGTGTTAAATAATCTGACAAAACAAGGAAAGGTTTGTGCCCCAATAATTCTTCATCCCGGTTTTGTGGTCCACTTCCAGAGATTAAAATAACAACAGGATAAACGCCTTCTTTTTTAGGAAGTGTTAATGTTCCTGATAAAGTTACGCCCGCTTTTTTGTTTTTAAACGTAACTTCTTCGGAATAATAAGGATATGGTTCAATTGGATTTTGAGGTCGTTTAGCTTTAATTATTTCAATCTCATCATATGATAAATTCATTGGAAACGTCTGTCCTGCTTGACTAAAATTACCTACGATAATGTTGTCTTTCCCTAACGTTCCAACGTATTCGATTTTTGCTTTCTCGATTTTTATGGTTAAAATTCCATTTTCAAAACTCGTTGAACTTGTTGGAATATCTTTAGCTCCTTGATCTGGGCTATCCATTGTTGAAGAATAACCAATTGACGTTTTTGAAATGTTGAACACAAGCCTAAGCTGCATTCCTTGAATTTTTAATGCACCGTTCCACTGACCTGTGATTTCTTGACTGA
>JBIIWQ010000091.1:0-7532 GCA_044338805.1 Crocinitomicaceae bacterium | reverse complement strand
AATAAAGCCTTTTAGTTGTTGACATGTAACAAAAATAAACTCTTCCATTGAAAAAACACTTTTTTATTGACAATTGGCAAATGTTAGCTGTTTTTTGGAGGTATTTCGTTTTGGAATGTTTTTTGACATCTTTACGCCGTGAAAAAAATATTCTTTATAGTGCTCTTATTCCCTATTTATAGCTTTGAACAAACATTCAAGGCAGAGAGATTTGGAATGTCGGTTGGTCTGTTATTGAATGTTGGAACACATGTTAACACAATCGGAATATCATTGAACAGCTATTATCAAGACTTTTTTTACCAAGTTAACGCAGGTTCATCATTCACATACAATTTAACGGGATATGGGAACAGAAAAAACTTTTGGGAATCTCGAAATAGTTTAGGTTTATTGCTTTTAGGAGGTAAAAAAGAAATGAAACCCGATTTTCAATTAAATGGTTTGTTACACAATTCAGCTTTTAATTATGGAATAGGCTACAATTATATTTGGTATTTTGATAATGTTAAAACGAGCCAATTGTCTGGTGGTTGGGGCGTTCATGTGAAATCCTTTTCACTTCTACTTGAAAATGATATTTTTGGAGGACAAGGAAAAGATCGTTTTAGGACAGGTCATGTTACGATGAATTACAGATTGAACGATTTTAAAATCACAACTGGCTTGAATATTTGGACAGGAGAAACAGCAAATTCTGAATGGCAAAAAAGTTCCTTTGACAAATGTCCTAGCGGATATAGGGAATTAGATAATTTGCTTTATGGTAAAACAAGTCATGGGATTTTATACGGAGGTTTATCATACAATCTAGGTTACGGGCAATTTACAACGATGAGAATTGGAATAGATAGTGAAAATATTCGTCATGCATTTCAAAATAGACTCATGCACGATTTGATTTTTCTTCCTAAACGAATTGAACGAAAAACACCGCACTACCCTCGTTTAGATGAATTCGGGTGTCCCGTTTTTAAAGGTTCACTCATACGAAAAAGTAAATTTTATTTTCAACAAGCTTTCAATGAAAATTGGTCAAACTAACAATTGTTTGTGATTTGTTGATATTATTTTAATTCAATAGGAAATAAAGCTTCCAGATTAAAAGGAATCTACTAACTTTGCGCCCCGTAGTTACATTTCAAATAGACATGTCAAATTCAACAAAATACGTATTTGTAACAGGAGGAGTAACATCTTCACTGGGAAAAGGGATTATCGCAGCATCTCTTGCTAAATTACTTCAAGCAAGAGGCTATTCTACCACTATCCAAAAATTAGATCCTTATATTAATATCGATCCAGGTACATTAAATCCTTATGAGCATGGTGAATGTTTCGTGACAGATGACGGTGCTGAAACAGATTTAGACCTTGGACATTACGAGCGGTTTTTAAATGTTCCAACTTCTCAAGCGAACAATGTTACGACTGGGAGAATTTACCAAGCAGTTATTGAAAAAGAACGCAGAGGTGAGTTTTTAGGAAAAACAGTTCAAGTTATCCCGCATATTACCGATGAGATTAAAGATAGAATTCAGATTCTTGGTAAAAAAGGAACGTATGACATTGTAATTACAGAAATTGGTGGAACAGTTGGCGATATAGAATCTTTGCCATATGTTGAAGCAGTTCGACAAATGTTATGGGAATTTGAAAACGATTGTATTGTAATTCATTTAACTCTTGTTCCATATTTAGCTGCGGCTGGTGAATTAAAAACGAAACCAACTCAACATTCTGTCAAGCAATTACTAGAATTAGGTGTTCAACCAGATATATTATGTTGCCGAACAGAGCATGAATTAGACTTAACGTTGCGTAAGAAAATTGCTAAGTTCTGCAATGTTAGCATGAATGCTGTAATTGAAGCTCGTGATGCGGATTCCATTTATGATGTGCCGTTATTAATGCAAACGGAGGAATTGGATAAAGTTGTACTTGAAAAACTAGGACTTTCTTCTAAATCAACACCTAAGCTTGATAATTGGAAGAGCTTTTTAGATAGATTAAAAAATCCAAAATCTGAAGTTAACATCGCTTTGATTGGTAAGTATGTTGAATTAAAAGATTCATATAAATCTATTAGTGAAGCATTTATACATGCAGGAGTTTCAAATGAAACACGAGTTAATGTTAAATGGATTCACTCTGAGAAGCTAACAAAATCAAATATTGAGGATGAATTAAGAGGTTTGGATGGAATACTTGTTGCACCAGGATTTGGATCAAGAGGAATCTCTGGGAAAATTGAAGCTGTGCGGTATTCAAGAGAAAAAAAGATTCCATTTTTTGGGATTTGCCTTGGGATGCAATGCGCAGTAATTGAATTTGCTCGTCACGTACTTGGTCATTCAGATGCTCATACTACAGAAATTGCTGAGGATAGTAATTATCCAGTTATCAGTATGATGGAAGAGCAAAAATCCATTTCAAATATGGGCGGAACAATGAGGCTTGGTGCCTACAAATGTCAACTAAAACCAGGTTCTAAAGTTGCTACAGCATACAATACAGATAGAATTTCAGAACGACACAGACATCGTTATGAGTTCAATAATGAATATTTAAAAGAATTTGAAAAAGCTGGAATGATTCCAACAGGAAAAAACCCAGAAACAGGACTTGTTGAAGTTGTTGAAATCGAAGATCATCCATGGTTTGTCGGGGTTCAATTTCACCCAGAATACAAAAGTACCGTTGCTAATCCACATCCTCTATTTGTGGCATTTGTTAAAGCAGCATTAGATAACAAAACAAAATAATATGGATAAAAAAACGATCATTGGACTCGTGATTATAGGACTGATTCTTTCAGTTTTTACAATTGTAAATCAACCTTCTGATAAAGAATTGAAGCAGCAACAAGAAGAAGTTGCGATGCAAGAAATGAAAAAGAAGGAATCGGAAAACGCTAAGAAAAAAGCTGCTGTTATAGAAACAAAAAAGACAGCTGCAGTGAACGCATTAATTCCAAAAAAAGATGCGAATGGAAAACAATTGTCAACAGATAAAGGCTTGGTGTTTGTCAATTCTATAACAAAAAAAGATACTGTTATAGCTGAATCGAAGGTAAAAAACCAACTTGCGGCTACAGCTGAAAAAGGAGAATTAATCCGCTTAGAAAATGAAAAGTTAATTATCGATTTCTCAACAAAAGGGGGAAAAGTTGCAGCAGTTTATTTAAAGGAATTTGAATCCTATAATGATTATGCTAAAAAAACGAAGAAGCAAAAGAAAGATAAGAATGAGAAAATAACTCCACTTTTATTGTTTAGCGATGGTGATGCAGTGAACGAATTGGTTTTTCCTTTAAATGGTAAAAAAATCAGAACAGGGAATTACATTTTTACTGTTAAAAGCCAAACGAAAAACGCAATTACTTTTGAATTGGATTTAGGTGACGGTCAAAAAATAGCGAACGTTTACAACCTTAAAAAAGATGCCTACGATATTGATTACGCAATCAAGATTGATGGTTTTGGTGGTAAAGTGAATCCTAAAAGTTTTGATTTTAACTGGGAAACAGCATTCAAGAGAACAGAACGGTTATTTAGTGAGCAAAGAAGAGTTTCAACTATATGTTTTAATTACGATAAAGAAGGCTTTGATTACTTATCTGAAATGGGAGACGATGACCAAGTTGCAGAAGATAAAGTTGAATGGATTTCTTACAAGCAAAGTTATTTCTCCATGTTCTTGCGTCCAGAAAATGGATTTAGTAAAAATGGTACAAGTTTTAAAACAAAACAATACGAAGCAGGAGATGATCGTCAATGGACACATTTGAAAGATTTTTCGACTAAAGCTAACTTAAGTATAGATGATGCCGACAATTCAACTATAAAAATGAATTGGTTTTTTGGACCAAATGATTATGAAACACTTAAGTCATACGATCATCATTATGATGATATTTTGAATTTTGGATGGGGATTATTCAGATGGATAAACTTATATGCCGTTCAACCATTATTCAACTTACTTGCTAGCTCAGGAATGGGCTTAGGGATTGCAATTTTGATGTTGACGTTAATTTTGAAATTCGTTTTAATGCCGATACAATGGAAAATGTTCGTTTCTTCAGCTAAAATGAGAATTTTGAAACCAGAAGTGGATGAATTAGCGGCAAAATATCCAAATAAGGCCGATGCAACTAAGAAACAAATGGAAATGATGACGTTGTACCGTGAATCTGGTGCTAGTCCCCTAGCCGGCTGTGTTCCAATGTTGATTCAAATGCCTATTCTTTTAGCGGTATTCCGATTCTTTCCATCAGCATTTGAGTTGCGTCAAAAACCATTTTTATGGGCAGAAGATTTATCATCTTATGATTCAATTTGGGATTTTGGTTTTAACATCTGGCCATATGGCGACCACATGAGTTTATTTACCATTTTAATGGCTGCAACAACGCTTGTTTATACTTATTTAAATAGTGGAAACATGCAGCAACCGCAGCAACCAGGAATGCCAAATATGAAGGTGATTATGTATATTTTCCCTTTCATGATGATTTTCTTCTTCAATAATTATTCTTCTGGTTTAAGTTACTATTACTTTATTTCCACACTTGTATCAATTCTTATCATGGTAATGATCAAGCAATTTTTCGTAGATGAAGAGAAATTGAAGCAAAAAATGGCTGATAGAAAAGCTGCGAATTCAGGAACAGGTAAAGAAAAGAAAAAATCTAAATTTCAAGAGCGATTAGAGCAAATGCAAAAAATGCAACAAGAGCAAAAGAATAACAGAAAGAAATAACGTTTTTAATCTTTTAATTTAAAAAATCCCAATTTGATCTCAAATTGGGATTTTTTATTGTAATAAAAAATATAGCGAACATCAAGAACTTAATTTTGTTAAATTTGTTTTAACTGTTAAAACTTAATGAAAAAAACACTCGTTTTTCTTTCTCTATTCTTTACTTTCTTCGGGTCAGCCCATGAATATTATTTTGCGTTCGCTGAAGTTGAATACGATGAGATGAATGGTCGAATTGAAGTAACATTAACTGTTTCAACACATGATTTCGAATATTTCCTTCAGCAAAAAAGGATTATTCAAGGCGATTTAAATAAAAACAAAAGTGATTCTTTGAAATTTCAATTAATAGAAGATGAGATTGTTAAGCACTTTAGCCTAAAGGAATTTCAATCAACTTTAAACAAATCAAGCTTAAGTGAAATGAGACTTGATGGGTTTGAAACAAGTTTAACAGGAACAGTTGAGTTTTATCTTAGTTTAGATGTTTACCAGCCACTAGAAACTATTGAAATTGTCTTTGATGTATTGATGGATCAACATCCAAATCAACAGAATAAATTGTATTTTATAACAAGAGATAAAAAAAGAACTTTTGACTTTTTGAATTCAAAAAAAGTACAAATAGTTGAACTAAATTAAATATGAAAAAAATAGCAATTCTCCTTTTTGGATGTTTTCCAATCTTCGCAAATTCACAATCTAAATTTGCACAACTCGATCAAGAATTACCAACACCAAACGAATATAGAACGGCTGGTGGTGCTCCAGGTCATAACTATTACCAGCAAAAAGCTGATTATAAAATCGCCTTGACCATAGATGATGCTACCCAGAAATTGACTGGTGAAGAAACTATTACTTACACCAATAACTCTCCAGATAAATTAGAATATTTGTGGTTGCAACTCGACCAAAACATCTATGATGTGAACTCAGATTCAAAATTGATTGATGTCGAGAAAATGGAAGATTTTAAAAATATTGGAGATATAAAAAAGAAACTTTTTTATTATGATGGTGGCTTTAAAATCGATGCAATAACCTCTACTTCTGGACAAAATTTGAGTTATTCAATTAACAAAACAATGTTGCGAATTAATTTAGAAAAGCCACTCCTTCCCCATTCTAGTATTTCATTTAAAGTTAAATGGTGGTATAATGTAAACGATAGAATGGCTGTTGGAGGTCGTTCTGGTTACGAACATTTTGAAAAGGACGATAATTACCTTTATACAATTGCGCAGTTCTTTCCGAGAATGTGCGTGTATAATGATGTAACTGGCTGGCAGAATAAACAGTTTTTAGGAAGTGGTGAATTCACCTTGCCTTTTGGAGATTATGATGTTTCTATAACTGTTCCTTCAGATCATATTGTAGGAGCAACTGGTGAATTGCAAAATGGTAATTCTGTTTTGACTGCTGAACAAAGGAAACGTTTTGAACAAGCAAAATTATCTGACTCACCCGTCTTAATAGTAACGCAAGCTGAAGCAGAAAAAAAAGAAGCCAACAAAGAGAAAGGCACTAAAACATGGAATTTCAAGGCAATAAATGTACGCGATTTCGCCTTTGCTACTTCACGTAAATTTATTTGGGATGCACAAGCTGTAAAAGTTGGCGGTAAAACTGTAATGGCAATGTCATATTACCCAAAAGAGGGAAATCCTATGTGGGAAAGATATTCAACTAAACTTGTTGCACATACCATTAAAACATATTCAAAATATACTGTTGATTACCCTTATCCTGTAGCGATTTCTGTTCATTCAAAATGGATCGGAATGGAATATCCAATGATTTGCTTTAATGGTGGCCGTCCAGAGGAAGATGGCACCTATTCAGAAGATACTAAATACGGAATGTGGGGTGTTATCATTCATGAAGTTGGACACAATTTCTTCCCAATGATTATCAATTCGGACGAACGTCAATGGACTTGGATGGATGAAGGATTGAATACGTTCGTTCAATTTCTTACAGAACAAGAATGGGAAAGAGGTTATCCGTCAAGAAGAGGTCCGGCATATTTAATTGCTGATTATATGAGAGGAGATAAAAAAAATATTTCTCCCATCATGACAAATTCAGAATCAATCCTTCAATTTGGGAATAATGCTTATGGAAAACCTGCAACAGCGTTAAATATTCTCCGTGAAACCGTTATGGGTAGAGAATTATTTGACTATTCGTTCAAAATGTATTGCGAAAGATGGAAATTTAAACACCCAACTCCTGCTGACTTTTTTAGAACCATGGAAGATGCTTCTGCCGTTGATTTAGACTGGTTTTGGAGAGGCTGGTTCTACTCTACCGATAATGTTGATATTTCTTTAGATCAAGTAAAATGGTTTCAGTTAAACACCATGAACCCTGAAATTGAAAAACCATTTAAAGAATCTCAAAACAAAGCTAAAGATAAATTCATTGGAGATACTAGAAACAAAGAATTAATTAAAGAAACCATTAACGAAAGAGACTCTACAATTGATGATTTTTATGCGAAACGAAATATATATTTAATCGATGCATTAGACATGAAGGATTATTCTGAATTCATGAATAAATTGACAGATGAAGAACGTAAATTATTGAATTCCAATAAACAATTTTACGAGCTTTCATTCTCAAATATTGGTGGATTGGTTATGCCTTTAATTATTGAAGCAACCTTTGCTGATAATTCTACTGAAATAATTCGCATACCAGCTGAGATCTGGGTGCAATATCAAGACAAAGTTTCTCGTGTTTTAATATTTGACAAGGAA
>JBIIWQ010000089.1:0-7626 GCA_044338805.1 Crocinitomicaceae bacterium | reverse complement strand
TCCCATTTTTACTCATCTTACAAATCTCTATGCAAGCCCAAGCCAAATCATCTGCCCACGTTGGAGCGCGGAATTGATCATCAATAATCGTAAGATTATCACCTTTTTTTAAAGCCTCTTTTGCCCAACAAATAATATTGGACCTGGACAAATTATTTCCAGTACCATAAACAATTATTGTTCGAACAATTGACCAATCTTTATAATCATCATGAAGCAAAACATTTTCGGCATTTACTTTAGATACTGCATAAATACTTAATGGATTCACTTCATCTTCTTCGTTATAATTTCCTTTTTCGCCATCAAAAACAAAATCGGTTGAAAGCAATTGAAAATGAGCTTTTATTAATTTTGAAGCATTGAAAAGAAATTCTACTGCTTTTGTATTCACTAAATGACATTCCTGTTCATTAAGTTCACAATAATCTACATTTGTAATTGCTGCAGTATGAATAACATGGGATGGTTTAAACGAATTAAAAATGTGATTAACTTCTGTTTCATTCGTTATATCTAGTTGATGATAGTTCGTTGATGGGCAATCTTGATTTCTATTTTCACCAAGAGATGTTGCTAAAAATTCAACTCCATTCGCTAAACAAAGTGCAACAATTTTCTGCCCTAATAATCCATTTGAACCTGTAATTAATATTCGCATTATTTATTTTGATTTATTCCGAAAATAGCATTTAGTTTTTGAATTTGTTCAGCAGAACCTAGAACAAATAATTGTGATTTCGGTACTACTTCAATTTCGAAATCCGGGTTTATAATGTATTCTCCATCCGGAGTTTTGAAACCTACAATTGTAACTCCAGTCAATCTTTTCGCTTCTAATTGGCCTATTGTTTTATTTTGAAATTCAAGTGGTAATTCATTAAATGCTATCGATTCTATATTAATTCCACCACTAAAACCTTGAACTTTAATCGCATTCATGAATTCAATTACATCTGGATTATTGATCAAAGAAGCCATATGTGATCCGCCGATTGAATCTGGCATTATAACATGATTAGCGCCAGCCATTTTTAATTTTGAGATTGCAGATGGCAAAGTTGCTCTTGATACAATGTTCAAATTCTTTTTAATTTCTCGAGCAGATAAAACAACATATACATTATCCACATCTTTTGGTAAGCAGGATATGATGGCTTTCGCATTTTTAATATTCGCGGACTCTAATATCCCTTGGTTTGTTGAATCTCCTTTTATAAATAAAAAATTCTCTTTTGATTCATTTTCAATTGTGATTTCATCATTTTCGATTATGACAAAAGGAATTTTAAATTGAATTAAATCCAACGCAACTTGTTTACCTACTCTACCAAATCCACAAATAATTACGTGATTTTCCATTATTTTCATTTTTTTCATGATTTTATATTCACGAAGGTTTGATGTATATTCTCCGCCAACAATATAACTAGTGAGAGAAGAAATTGTATACGCAAATATACCAAAACACGAGATGAGTAAAAACGCTGTGAACATTTTTCCTTCAACAGACAATTCATGGACCTCACCAAATCCAACGGTAGACATAGTGATAATGGTCATATAAAATGAATCGAAAAAATTCCATTTTTCTATCAAAATATATCCCAAGGTACCTACTCCAATTATCAAAAACATGAGAATTAGAAAAAAATAAATCTTTTTGAAAAATTTATAATTAAAAATCATCTTAAAGCTCCCAAATAGTTTTCTTGCGTTTCCTTTGCAATTTAAAATAATGTTTATGTTCTAAAATCCAAGCCATTGCTAAGTATGGTATTAAAGGAGAACCTACGGTTAGAAATGAAACATATATAAACCAAAGTCGCACTTTAGAAATATTAATACCCAGTTTTCTGGCCCACCAAGCACAGACGCCAAATGAACGCATTTCGAAGAAAAAAACTATTTTTTGAATTGTTCTCATTTACTTAAAAGTCGTATTCCAATTTCACAAGATAAACATTTTTTTTTTGAACACAATTCATTAACTACCTCTAACATTGATTGTGTTTCTGCAGCATTTTTAGGTGTTATCTTATTTTTAATCCATTTATCTATTGTAGAATTAACTTCTGGGGGAATTATTCTTAATAAATCAATCGATTTTTGAATGAGTTTTTCATCCTCTGTTTGCTCTCCATACCAATATATAAAAGGAACAAAGCAATTAATAATGAGCTGGTGCTTAAAAGAAATTGAGAGCTGATGAGATTTACTTAATTGAAAAGATACATCATTTTTCAACGTTAAAAGCTTCAAAATATATTGGTATAATTCATCTTTATCCAAATAAACAAAACTTACCTCAAAATCGAACTGTTCAATTATTTTAGAAAACTGTTCCAATCGAATCAATGGCGAATTTCCAGGTCGTGTTCCACCAAACTTCCAAGATTGTTTAGACACAAAACCATTTACAAGGGATTTTTCATTTTGGATTATCCTTCTATAAACATTCAAATCAGTAATCGATTTTGGATTTGATAAACCACTAGAAATCATTATTAAATCTGATTGATTTTTTACGTTGTTATTTTTCAAAAGGTTTAAAGGCAATCTATGAGATAATTCCTCAAATGGTAATTGATTAATTTTAGCCCCCATAGCTCTAGCCATTAAAAAATAGAGGATTTGCATAGGATTGCTTGAACCTGCAAACTCAGCAATACTTCTTGTTTTGCGGTTTAATCGATCAATTAATGCTCTTTCTTGTAACGAAACAATTTGTATGTCTGGGATTGAATATAGGAGTGATCCACAAAGAATTGTCTTTTTATTTTTTAATAGTAGTTCAAATTTCTCATAATGTTCTTTCTGAATAACATGTTTTAGTTCCAACGTTGGTACTTTTTCCCCATTGATAATTACGTCACCATTAAAATCATAGACCACATGTAATATCACATTATTATAAGCAAGATCATGTTGATGTTTGTGTGCGAACCAATCCATTGATTTAACGTGTAATTCAACATTACCTGCCCACATTAAGCCATCAATTTCAATTTTCGCATTTAAAAAATCTGGGCCACTTTCATAGCTATTATATTCTCCAATATCTACAACTTTAAATGATCGCCCATCTGCGAGTAGCATTTTATGAAAAGGAAGAAGTTTATATTTCCAGAGATAATGAAGGTACTTTTCTTGCATGGATTTAATATTGCCTTCTTGAAGATACAAAAAAAGCGCTGATAACAATCAGCGCTTTTCAATTTTAAATATAAAATAATTTAAGGATATTTCACGAATTTCAAAAATTCAGGATTAGCAGCAGGTGTTGTTGCAGGATTAAAATCCATTCTAACTACTTTTCCTTCCGTACGACGATTCAACTGATGTAGTTGTTCAAATAATTTTTTGTCGGAAGCTTTGAATTGATTAATGTAAGCCTCGTTCAATAAGATTGTTTCAACACCATTCATATCAGAGGGTTGAGATGAAATGTAAACACCTCCTTTTTTCCAAATCGTTCTTGGCTCAACTTCACCCTTACCAACTGGTACAATTCTACGTGGATCGACTCCTTTTTGTTCAATCAAGTACTTGTAACATGCTTTAGCACGATTTTCTGAAAGCTTTTGATTTCTTTCATTACTTCCTCGAGCATCCGTATGAGAACTTAACTCTAGAACCATTTCAGGATATTCTTGTAATAAGTTATATACAAAAAGTAGTGAATCTGGTGAATTAATAGTAGAATCAACTAACAATACCCATTTGTCTAATGGATAACGAACTTCAGGAAGACGAATTGGTTTCTTAGGCAATAATGCCATATCTATAATGAAGTTTTGATCATAATTCAAACCAACAGTTGTAAACTGCGCTCCTTTTTTATCTGGATGGTAACCTTCTTTTGAAATGTTAATTGTATAAGAAGTTACTTCATTCACATAACGCAATCCATCAGGTTTTTTATCCCAAAAGATTGACCCATCTTTTCTTGTAAATCCTTCCCAAGTCGAATTATCAGAACCTTTAACGACAACTCTAACGTCAGCAATTTTAATTGATTTATCACCCAATTCACTTACAATTACTTTTAAGTCAAAGATGTTTGGTGGCAATTCGTAACTATAGATATCTGGATTGAATTTTCCGTCTGGATTTTTTCTTTCTGATGTGAAATAACCTTTACGATCTGAATATTCATATAATGAATAATCATTGTTTTCAGAATTTATTGGGAACCCTAAGTTCTTAGCATTTTCCCATTTCATTTCTTCACCAACTTTAACTGCTCTGTAGATGTCCAAACCTCCTAGACCTGGCATACCGTCCGTTGCAAAATACAAACTACCATCCTTACCGAAGGTAGGAAACAATTCATTTCCAGCTGTATTTACTTCAGGACCCATGTTTTTTGGAGCTGTCCATGTGTCTGCTTTTCTATCATAAGTTGTATACCATAGATCTCTTCCACCGAAACCACCTACCATATCAGAAGCGAAAACTAAAAACTTTCCATCATCAGAAACACAAGGATGACCAACTGAAACCGAATCAGCTGTTTTTAAATTCAACTTTGTTGCTGGACCCCATTCATCTTTTCCTTTCAATTCAGATGTGTAAATATCACAACCAAGGTTTTGTTTTTTCGCATTTGGGCAACGAGTAAAAAACATTACTTTACCTCTTCCATCAAATGTAACAGAACCTTCATGTGCTTCCGTATTAACATTTCCTGTAATATCAGCTAATTTAGGTTCTCCCCAATTATCTTTTTTATCTTTTTCACTCAACCAAATATCCATGTAATTTTCACATGAGATTGGATCAGTAGCATTACCTGTACTTCCAGCTCTACTTGAGGCAAAATATAATTTTGATTCTTTTCTGTCTGCAAACATTGGAGCCATGTCCATCTCAGCCTTATTAATGACTGCTTGGTTCTCAACTTTATGACGTGTTCTGTTTGCTACGAAACTTTTATTATCTCTGCATGATTTAATACCAACCTCAGCTCTCGCGTCTGCAGGAACCAATTTTTTATAAGCTTCATATTGAATCATAGCTTTATCAAAGCTCCCCATCATTCTCAACATTTCACCATTATAATAGTGAACTTCAGGAACAACATCTTGGTAATCTAACAATAATGCACGATCGTACCATTCATTTGCTTCTCTAAATCTATCCGTAAAACGGTAACATTCAGCAGTTTTAAAAGCCATATCAGCTTTCATTTTTTTTGCTTGATTTCCTTTACGAGTCAATTTCGTATATGCTAAGCTGCATTTATCAGCTCCTTCACAATATTTCTCACTCATGAAGTACGTTTCTGCTTCTAAAACAAATTTGTTTTGAGCAACTGAAAGCCATGAAAGGCTAATAAAGACAAGTGGTAATACTAATTTGTAGTACATATAATTTCTTTTTCAATTAGAATTGTAAGCACGAAGAAAATAAATTTTTATTAATTCTTAACAATAAAAACTAAGTAATTTAAATAAATAGGTTTTTCCAACGAAATGTAAAAATAAAAAAAGTTCTTGAAATAACAGCAAAAAAAGAGATAAGATGCTTGAAATCTTAACAATGAAACTATTTAAAGATTAAAATATCACAATTAATCAGATTCTGGAAGTGTATATGTTCGCCATTTTTGAAGTATAGCCTCAAATCCTGGAGATAATTCCGAATCAAACCCTAAATACTCACCAGTAACCGGGTGTTCAAAACCTAGTGTTTTTGCATGCAAAGCTTGACCATCAATTAAATCGAAACAATTTTCTATGAATTTCTTGTATTTAGAAGAAGGTGTGCCTCTGACAATCGAATCTCCACCATATTCATTGTCATTAAAAAGAGGATGACCAATATGTTTCATATGCGCTCGGATTTGGTGTGTCCTGCCTGTTTCTAATTTACATTCAATTAATGTCACTAATCCAAATTGCTCTAATACTTTATAATGCGTAACAGAATGTTTACCGTGATCACCATCAGGAAAAACAGTCATTACCTTTCTGTTTTTCAATGAGCGTCCAATATTCCCAATGACTGTTCCGTCTTCCTTTACATCACCCCAAACCAAAGCATGATAGCGTCTTTCAGTTGTGCGATCGTAAAACTGTTTAGCCAATTTTGTTAATGCTAATTCAGTTTTAGCGACAACCATTAAACCAGTCGTGTTTTTATCCAATCTATGAACCAAGCCAGGTCTGCCGAAATAATCTTGGATGCGGTAAGGTAAATTATCAAAGTGAAAAACGAGTGCATTTACTAATGTTCCAGTATAATTGCCATATCCTGGATGAACAACCATATTTGAAGGCTTGTGCACTACGACTAAAGAGTCATCTTCATATTCAATTACGATAGGAATATCTTGAGGAATAAGTTCAATTTCTCTAACAGGGTAAGGTAAAACAATCGAAACCTCGTCGTGCGGTTTTATCTTATAATTCTGCTTAACCTTTTCGCCATTAACAAGAACAGTTCCGTTCTTAGCGGCATTTTGAATTTTATTCCGTGATGTATTTGGTAAACGATCAAGTAGAAATTTATCTATTCGAATTATTTCCTGTCCTGGGTCTGAAATAATTTTATAATGTTCAAAGAGTTCTTCTTCATCATTCTCTACCTCTTCTATTTCTTCATTCATTAGTTCTTGATAATTTTATAAACCTTATCAATTCCTTTTAATCGGAAAAAATAAACACCCACAGGAAAATTAATTAAAGAAACGTTAGATTCTATTGTTTGAAGCAATAAAGTACCCTGAATAGAATAAACTTCCACGCCTTCAAATAATCCATTTTCTATTAAAATGTTCACTTCATCAGCTGTTGGATTCGGATATAAATTTACAATTGGTTGTTCGCCAATTGTTTCAATTCCCAATTCGATATCCATTGCTGTTGAATAAATAGGTCTTATCATAACAGAACCAGATATTGAGGACTGCGACCATGATATACCATTATCAACACTATAATAAGTATTAGTTGAGTTGTCTAAATTTTTATCAAGACCTACATTTAGACGAATTGCATCTAATTGTCTCCAACCTACAAAATAGCTTAATCCAACTGAAACCTTTAACGTGTCTTTGAAATAATATGTTGTAAATTCATTTCTACTTGATCCATATTCCGGTTGACGTGGAAAGAAAACATCATCTTCATACAAAACTGATCCAGGAACACCACCATTGTCGCTCCAGACTGT
Source organism: Crocinitomicaceae bacterium (assembly GCA_044338805.1). Lineage (GTDB taxonomy): Bacteria > Bacteroidota > Bacteroidia > Flavobacteriales_D > Crocinitomicaceae > M0103. The sequence continues at coordinate 447 of JBIIWQ010000089.1, read as the reverse complement.
CAATAAAAACAGTTTGTTTGAAACATCAACTACAGAAGGTACAAAATGAATATTCATACCAATAATTGAATCTGCTTCATAGGCACTGTATTTAATCGCTAAACGAGATTGCGTTCCTGTTGGACCGTATGCCGCTTCTGCGCTGCCGTCATCATAACTGTAATAGTTTGCGAAATATTGAATCCCAGCAGTTGAATCATTTAATGTATAATCATTTGCTGTTGTTGTTGGTGTAGAAGCTGTGGCTAAAATATCAAAAGTTTGGTGGTTTCCAAGTTTTGCTATATCATAAACATAACCACCAGAAAGATCATGGTAAGTATAACTTGTGATCCCAGGAAGGTAATTAAAAGGTGCTACTCCTCCTGCCAATGTTTGTCCATTCAACAAGTAATTCCCTTCTGGAAATCCACCGTATGAAACTTCAATAAGACCATCGTCATTGTT
>JBIIWQ010000088.1:0-7699 GCA_044338805.1 Crocinitomicaceae bacterium | reverse complement strand
AAAAGAAAGTATACGGTACTTTTTTCGAATTACAGGGAGATGTTGCATCACCATTTCAATTTTATTTAACTGATTCCACATCTAAATTTGTCAGTGGTGTTGTATATTTTAATGCGCGTCCAAACTACGATTCACTCAAACCAACTTTAGATTATTTGAAAATAGACTTATTAAAATTGGTCAACTCATTTGAATGGAACTGATAAATTCTGTTTTTTTAAGTATTGGGAGTAATCTTGGTGATCGATATTTCAATCTTCAAAATGCCGTTTCAGAAATTTCGAATCAGATTGGTAAAATAATTGCAATTTCACCAATTTACGAAACTGAGCCGTTAGGATTTTCTTCAACAGAACTTTTTTTAAATGTTTGCGTACAAATTGAAAGTTCAAAGAGTGCATTTCAAATCTTAGAATTACTTCAAGAAATTGAAGTAAACGCTAGAAGAATTAGGAGTCAAAACCAAGGATATGTTTCAAGAATTATAGATATTGACATTATTTTTTATAATCGAGAAATAATAAAAGTTGATAAATTAACGGTGCCTCACGCCAGTTTCCGTGATAGATTATTTGTTTTATTACCATTGAATGATTTGAATAGTCAATTTGTAGACCCAAAAACATCATTAACAATTAAACAATTACTTGATAAATGCGCTGACAATAGTAAATTAGTCAAAGTTAAATTGTTACTAAATTTTTAACATTTAATCGTGAAATTATTTTATAACACAATTTATTTGTTTAATATTGTCCTAATATTTGAAAAAAAAATAAAAAAAGCATATGAAAAACCCTAGCATTAAAGGTTTAGCGCTTATAGCTATTGCCGGTTCTTTAGCAACAAGTTGCGACCTTCTTAAAGATTTAGAATACAAAGTTACTCCAAATCCATTAGAGATGCATGGAGACTCTGTTCGTGTGAAAGTTGATGTAACTTTCCCTGAAAAAGGAATCAAGAAAAAGGCGAAAGCTGAAATCACTCCAATGTTAGGTAGTGTTGCATTAAAAACTGTTACAGTTTTAGGCGAAAAAGCTACTGGTAATGGTTCTGTTATTCAATACAAGCCAGGTGGTAAAATGGTATATGAAGATTATATCGCTTACAAACCAGAGTTTGAGAATGCTGAATTAATGGTTACTGGTAAAGTATATAAAGGAGCTAAAGAGAAAGAAGGTCAGTTTACTGATACAAAAATCGCTGATGCAACGATCATTACTCCATTTATGGTTAACAAAGACTTTAAAGTAATTTTAGCGAAAGATGATTTCAAAAGAGTGAATTTAAACGTCATATATGCTCAAATTAATTACGATAAAGGCAAGTCAGTTGTTAAGCCAAATGAATTAAAAGACAAAGACATTGTAAATTTTTCAAATTGGTTAACTGCTGCTCAATCAAACCCGAAGATTGCAATTAAAACAATTAATGTTGATGGTTATGCCTCTCCAGAAGGTGAAGAAGATAAAAATAACTCTTTATCTACAGAACGTGCTGAAGCCGGTAAAAAAGTATCAATGGATCTTGCTAAAAAATCGAAAAACGATAAAGCTCAAACTGAACTATATAGCTTAAAGGGTAGTGGAGAAGATTACGAAGGATTCAAAAGAGAATTACAAGCATCTACTCTTATTAAGGAAGATGAGAAAAATCTAGTTATTCGTGTAATTGAAATGAATTCGGATCCAAAAACACGTGAAGCTGAAATGCGTAACATGGGTAAAACATTTACTGAATTGGATAAGAAAATTTTCCCATTATTACGTCGTTCTGAAATTAGTGCTGTTTATGACTTAACTGGTTACTCTGACGAAGAGTTAAAAGCTGTATCTATGGCTACTCCAGATTCATTAACGTTAGAAGAGTTACTATTTACAGCAACGTTAACAAATGACTTAAACGAGAAATTACGTTTATATAAAGTTGCAATGAAGAACTTTGGTTCTGATTATAGAACTCACAACAACGTTGGTGCAGTTTTATACATGCAAAACAAAATGTCTGAAGCTAAAACTCACTTCGAGAAAGCTAATAGCTTAAAAGATAATGCAATTTCTAAAAACAACTTGGCTGCAATTGCTGGAGCTTCTGGAGACAGAGTAAAAGCTAAGCAATTATTAGGTCAAGCTAAAGGAGCTGGTTCTGAGGTTAATTACAACATGGGGATTTTAAACATCCAAGATGGTAAATATGCTGATGCAGTTTCAAACTTTGGATCGGACAATTCTTTCAACAAAGCATTGGCTCAAATGTTAAATGGTTCGGCTGATGTTGCTGTTAAGACTGTTGATGCTTCGGCTGACAAAGAAAGTGCACAAGGTTTTTACTTGAAAGCAGTTGCTGCTGCACGTCAGAAAAATCTAGATGCAATCGTTAGTAATTTGAAAAGCTCATTCGGAAAAGATGGAGCCATGAAAGCGAAAGCGGCAAAAGATAGAGAGTTCTTGTCGTATTTCGAAAATGCTGCATTCTCTGGAATAGTTAAATAAGAGAAATCTTCTTAAATATAAAATCCCGTTCGTCAGTTGACGAACGGGATTTTTTTCTTTAAATATTATCTAATGAAAAAGAAATATTGCTTTTAACCTTATCTATTCATAAATTATAATTGATTTAAAGAATCACTTCTTAGTGACTTGACTTCCTCTCTTCTTTGGATGCGGCATCATCGTACAACAACATGAAAGCATGTTTGCCATGTTTCATAGGTTGCCCAGCATTTTTTTTCTCTTCTTAACTCCCATAATGTTTTAGCTAGAACATCACCGAGATAAAGATTTTCTGCAACAGTTAATGTTCTTGGGTTTTTAAATGATCGATAAGAAACATCAAATGTTGTACCGTGCAAATGCGCACTATTTCTAATTGAATTTCGATTCCATTTTCTTAGTCGTGCAACTGAATTTGTGGTGCGCAACATAGATGTTAAAGTAAACTGCGTGCATTCCAAACCTGTATTTTGAAGTTTTAATTGAAAGCGTTGACCTAATTCATCCAAGAAATCTTTCGCTTGCGGAATTAAATAAGGATAACTATACCACATCGTATCCAACATATAATATTCATTTTATTCGATGAGAATTAAATCTCCTTGTAAGACAAGCTTATGAATATCTTTTTTCTTCTTTAAAAATTGTTGAGTACCTTTTAAATAAGACTCTTCCAAATACATCATTACTCGGTCATTCATTTGAATGGCATAAATTGTATCCTGAAAACACGTTTGATGTTCTATTTCCTTTCTTTTAAGCCCAATTTTATGGACTAACTTCGCATAAATTCGTGCTGATCTTTCCGGATAAAAACTCCATGAAATACACATTACAATAAAAGTAAAAATTAAAATGTAAAGGAAATATTTATGTGCTTTCTTCAATGATAAATTGTATTCTGTGACAAATTTAAGCATTCTTTTTTCGACAATTGGTTACTAAACCCGTATAGTAATATTTAGTGTTTATAAGCATAATAAAAAGTTAATATCTCTTTGTAAAACAAACAATATTAAGGAGGTATATTTGCAAAATAAACCTAAACAGATGATATCTGATATTAAAAATGACATGCTAATGTCAATACACTGAAAAAAAAACCACACCTAATAACCAGGAAATGTTGCAACATAGTGAATTCAAAAAAACTCGCTTTGAAAATTTATTAAAGCTTTCAATAAAAAATTCGATTCTAATATCAATTTTATTTTTGAATTTAACTTTTGCTTGGGGACAATCGATTTTTACAAACCCGATAACAGGCATAAGTCCAAACAATTCAAATCCTTATATAATAGGACAAACCATTGATGCAAATATTACAGTTAGTGGAATAGGTCGAGGAGCTGGTGCAACTGGTGCAAATGCAAACGACCGATATAATGCAAATAGTTGGAATACTGCTGCAATAGATTTAACAGCCTATTTCGAATGGACATTAACACCTAGTGCTGGTTGCGATATTGATTTTGTAAGTTTTGTTTATACGGGTCAAGCTTCGGCTACTGGGCCCACATCATTTGCAATTAAAAGTAGTTTAGATACTTATACTGCAAATATTGGAACGCCAACGGCAGGTGGAACAACGATAAGTTTGGCAGCTGCATCTTATCAAAATGTGAGTAGTGCAATTACTTTTAGATTTTATGGATTTGGGGCATCTGCCGCTAGTGGTACATTTAGTATCAATGATTTTACATTTAATGGAACAATTGCTTGTGGATCACCAACAAACACAATCACGACAGGCTCAATAACAGCAAGCCCTTTTGGAGTTACATGTTCGACTCCTGCAACTGGCTCAATTGCTTTTACTTCTTCAGGTACTTTCACTGCAGGTAATAATTATATTGCTCAATTGTCTAGTTCATCAGGTAGCTTTTCTTCACCAACTATTATTGGGTCACTAACATCGTCATTAAATACTGGATCAATTTCGATATCTATTCCTGCTGGAACTTCAACAGGAGCTGGGTATTTAATAAGAATCATTTCTTCAACACCACCCGTTAATAGTAATTCATCTGCAGCATTTTCAATTAATCTTACAGGAAGCCCTTGTTCTTTGGTGGCACCATGCGTTACAAGTATGCTTTATGATGGTTGCAATGTCTCATGCGGCGCTTCATCTGAAGGGATGTCTGAAATTTCATTTGGCAACACGAACGATTATTCCCTAGCAGTGAATGCTGCAAATATCACATTGAATTACACGTCAGGTGCAAGTTATAATATGACAGGTACAATTGTCAATAACACTTCTACAACAACTGCACTTAATGCAGCCGCAGGTTGCTCTGGCTTGTTTGCAGATGCATTCGGAACAACACTTCCAACAAACGCATCATTTATGCTTGTTTCAAGTGCGTTATGTGTATCAGCATTGGTATGGAATAATTTGTGTGGCACTGGTCCTATTTATGTTATTTACGCGGGAAATGGTACAAGTGGAGCTACATGGCGAGATGGAGGAAATTTCGGGAATTCCGGAGGAACAAAAAGCTTTAGTACTACTTTTATTACTACCGATGCTTCTGTGAATAATTTAAGTTATTCTTATAACGCACCAGGCAGTGGAATAGATGGCAATTATGCAACATGGGGGCCTAGCGGTGGAACTGCTTTAACCCAAGGGAATCTGCCAGGATGTTCAATCACACCAGTTGTTCTCCCTTCTTCTTTAATATCATTTCAAGGCACTTACATTAATTCCAAATCTGAATTAACTTGGCAAACTGCTTCTGAACAAAATAATTCGCATTTCACCTTGTCTCATTCAACGGATGGTTATCAATTCAATGTGATTGGAACGGTTGCAGGTTCAGGAAATTCTACAGATATTAGAGATTACCGTTTTATTCATAACTTTCCTCATCCTGGAATGAATTATTACAAGTTAAAATCAACTGATTATGACGGTAAAGAATATTCCAAAGGAATAGTTGCAATTGAAGCGGAATTCAACTTTTCGTTTTATAATTCAGTAACTTCTACGATTGAATTATCATATGAATCAGATATTGAAATTTTCTCAATGGATGGGAAGTTAATTCAGAGTTCATTGAACACTTCTAGCGTGCCTTTTACGAAATCTGGAATGTTCTTTATTTACGACAAGAAAACAGGAATTTCAGAGCGTCTTTTTATACCATAAATCAAACAAATATTCTTGTTCTCTTTGACCAGGTGTTGGTGTGATTTGAAAAGGCGTTTTTAATTCAACCAAATCCATTAACGTGGAATAGCCAGAGCGTGCAACAATCTTTTTTGCACTTAAAATCAATTGATCGCATGCTTTCCAATCAGTTGACGCGAGAATTTTAACAGTTGAATTTTGATGTAAATCAACTATTTCTTGCGATGCAATGATGACAACATTTTGTTCATCTTGTGACACGGATAAGAGTTGTTCCTGCAGAAATACTTTTGCATAAATAGTAGGTCCACTAAGTATTATAACCTTGTCAATTGTCTTTTCAGTCATCTTCTCATACAACGAAAACCGGGATAAATTCCCAATATAGGTTGCATTAAAATTTAAACCGTTGATGCTTAAATTTCCAGCAAACGAAGAATCACTGCTGTCTGGTACCCATATTTCATTGAATTTTCTTAACTGTTTATAATGAATTTTTTGTACCCAACCTTCAAACCATCTAAGAGGTAAATTTAGTTGATGCGTCATCACAATTGAATGTACTCTTTCAGATCTAAATCCATATCGATGGTCAGAAATAACAATGTCTATTTTATTTGATTCAACCAGCAAATCAACTTCTATTAATTCATTAAATAACCGTTTTTTTAACTTTCTAAATTGTTTGAACAAGTCTAAACTAAAATCGCCTCTTTTCCCAAAAACAAAAGGATATCCATCATGTTCAATGTAATTTATATCTGGGAAATATGATTTAAAAACTCGCAATTGCTCTTTATTTCCTGCCACAAATACCGTATTTCCATTTTCAATAAAAAGTTTTACCAATGGAATACATCTAGCAACATGACCCATCCCCCAATTTAAAGGAGAAAGTAAAATACGCTTTTTATGAATTTCATTCGGATACATTGCACGAAGATAAAAAGAATTCAGAACTGAATCGAAACTCTATATTTTCAAAAATAACGTTAATTAAAACTGAATAATTTCATTTTTTTGATTGTCAATCCCAACTTTGCATTTATCTTTAACGTTCGGAACAATGTATAAACACACAGACTATGTTTGATAAAAACGAATTTAAGAAATATGCTACTAAACACATGGGTTTGAGTAGTATGCACGTAGACCATTATATTGAATCTTCTTTAACACCATATATTATTGAGGAACGTCAAATGAATATGACTCAAATGGACGTTTTTTCACGTTTGATGATGGACAGAATAATATTCTTAGGAACTGGGATTGATGATTATGTTGCGAACATTATCAACGCACAATTACTTTTCTTAGAGTCTGCTGACCCGAAGAAAGACATTCAAATTTATTTGAATTCACCTGGAGGATCTGTTTATGCAGGATTAGGAATTTATGATACGATGCAATACATCAAGCCGGATGTTGCAACTATTTGTACAGGAATGGCAGCATCAATGGGAGCTGTATTAATGTGTGCTGGAGCTGAAGGAAAACGATCTGCATTGAAACATGCTCGTGTGATGATTCACCAACCATTAGGTGGAGCACAAGGACAAGCATCTGATATCGAAATCACTGCAAGAGAAATTCAAAAATTGAAAAAAGAATTATACGACATTATCGCAACTCACTCAAAACAATCTTATGAGAAAGTTTGGGCTGATTCTGATCGTGATTATTGGATGACAGCCGAAGAAGCGAAAGCTTATGGAATGGTTGACGAAATTTTGGTTCGTAATCCAAATTGATTTTAAATAAATATTGAAAATCCTTCGGTCAAAAGGCTGAAGGATTTTTTTTCAAATAATACTATGTCTAAAAAAGAAAGTGGTTGTTCATTTTGTGGGAAATCTCGCAATGAGGTAGGGATTTTAATTGCTGGTGTTTCAGGTCACATTTGTGAAAGTTGTGTTCAACAAGCACATTCAATTATCAAGGAAGAAGATTTAAGTGACAAGTCAAATACATCTACTGAAAAGGTAAATGTATTGAAACCTGCTGAAATTAAAACTAAACTAGACGATTACGTAATAGGCCAAGATGATGCTAAAAAAGTATTGTC
>JBIIWQ010000087.1:0-7708 GCA_044338805.1 Crocinitomicaceae bacterium | reverse complement strand
AACAGAACCCATTGAACCACCGATAAATGAAAAATCCATTGCAGCTACAACAAATTCATTACCGTCCAATTCACCTTTTGCTGTTCTAATAGCATCAAATAATCCAGTATTTTTCTGAGTTGCTTTTACTCGATCAACGTATTTCTTTGTGTCTTCAAAATGCAATGGGTCACCTGAAGTTAATTTTTTGTCAAGTTCAGTGTATTTTCCGCCATCAAATAAAATATGAAAGTATTCTTCAGAACCAATACGCTCATGATGTGAACATCGATCGCAAACAAAAGAATTTTTCTCTAAATCATCTGCAGTGAATAATGTCTTACAATTAGAACATTTAGACCACAAACCTTCAGGGGTTTCTTTTTTCTCTTTTGTCGAAGTTGTAATTCCTTCCTTTTTTCTATTAAACCAACTAGTCATATTATATTAATTTGGAATTTAAGATTCAAAAAAATTGAATACTTATAATGTGTTAATATTATTTAAATCTTCGAACGCTTGCACAAGTCTATCGATGAATGTAACCTCACCTTCACGCAACCATTTACGCGGATCATAATACTTTTTATTTGGCTTGTCATCACCTTCTGGATTTCCAATTTGTGCGCGCAGATAATCAATTTTATTGACCATATAATCTCTGATTCCCTCCGTAAATGCAAATTGTAAATCGGTATCAATATTCATTTTGATGACACCATATCCAATTGCTTCACGAATCTCCTCTAAAGTTGAACCTGAACCGCCATGAAAAACAAAATCTACTGGATTATGACCAGTATTGAATTTCTCTTGAACATAATTTTGAGAGTTCAATAAAATTTTTGGAGTCAATTTTACGTTTCCAGGTTTGTACACTCCATGAACATTTCCAAAAGCGGCCGCAATCGTGAATTTGTCAGAAACTTTCATAAGTTCTTCATAGGCATAAGCAACCTCGTGAGGCTGTGTATATAGCTTAGAACTGTCAACATCGGAATTATCAACACCATCCTCTTCACCTCCAGTAATTCCTAATTCAATTTCTAAAGTCATGCCCATTTTACTCATTCGAGCAAGGTACTTTTTGCAAATTTCAATATTCTCTTCTATCGGTTCTTCCGATAAATCCAACATGTGAGAGCTATACAAAGGTTTTCCTGTTTCCTTAAAAAACACTTCACTTGCATCTAATAAACCATCAATCCAAGGAAGTAAATTCTTCGCACAATGATCTGTATGTAAAATTACAGTTGCACCATAAGCTTCTGCCAGCGTGTGGATATGCTTCGCTCCTGCTATTCCTCCTGCAATTGCAGCTTTTTCATCAACATTCGACAAACCTTTTCCGGCATTGAAATGAGCTCCTCCATTGGAGAATTGAATAATTACTGGTGCATTGACCTTTGCAGCGGTTTCTATAACAGCATTTATCGTGCATGAACCAGTAACATTCACAGCTGGTAATGCAAATCCATTTTCCTTTGCGTATTTAAATATCTTTTGAACTTCGTCGCCTGAAGCTACTCCTGGTTTAATCGAATGATTCATATTTCACGTTTTCAGTATGCGAAAGTACTATTTTATAGCTTTAAAACATAAATAATATGTGTTCTTTTTTGAATAAAATAATTACAATTTCACATCATTATACAATAATAAATTGCTTAAAATTAGTAAATTTGTATGCTTGTTAAGCATTATTTCAAAGTCAAAATCATCAATTTTAAAAATGATATTTCCATGAGTTATTTGGATGAATTAAACATTAGTCAGCGAGAAGCAGTTGAGTCTATTTATGGACCAACCATGGTTATCGCAGGCGCTGGATCCGGTAAAACGCGTGTTTTAACATTTCGAATAGCATACATGATGGAACAAGGAATTGATCCATTTAATATCATGGCTTTGACTTTTACCAATAAAGCAGCAAAGGAAATGTCTGAAAGAATTGGTAAAATTGTAAGCTCATCGGAATCGAAAAATATTACAATGGGTACTTTTCACTCTGTTTTTTCAAGAATTTTACGTTACAATGCTGATCGACTTGGGTACCCGACAAACTTTACAATTTACGATACGCAAGATTCAAAAAGTCTTTTAAAAGATATCATCAAGGAACTAAATTTAGATGATAAAATTTACAAAACAGGAATGGTCCTGAGCCGTATATCATCTGCGAAAAATAATTTAATTTCAGCGGATGCTTATGCTCAAAACAACGATATCATCACTGAAGATGCCCAATCAAGAAGACCTGAATTGGCTCAAATCTATAAAACTTATGTGACAAGATGTTTTAAAGCTGGAGCAATGGATTTTGATGATTTATTGTTTCAGACAAATGTTTTGTTGAGAGATTTTCCTGATGTATTGCATTATTATCAACAAAAATTCAAATACATATTAGTCGATGAGTACCAAGATACGAACTATGCACAGTACTTAATTGTGAAGAAACTTGCCGCAGTATATGAAAACATTTGTGTTGTTGGTGATGATGCACAAAGTATTTATTCTTTCCGCGGAGCAAATATTCAGAACATATTAAACTTCAGAAAAGATTACGCTGATTTCAAATTATTCAAACTAGAACAAAATTATAGAAGCACAAAGAACATTGTTGATGCTGCAAATAGTATTATTGCTAAAAACGAAGATCAAATAAAAAAGAATGTTTGGACTTCCAATGAAGAAGGTTCGAAAATTTCAGTGATTCGCACGTTAACGGATAACGAGGAAGGACGTGTAATAACCAATAAAATATTTGACATCAAACAAAGTACTGCTTCAACTTATAATGATTTTGCAATTCTCTACCGCACAAATAAACAATCACGTTCTTTTGAAGAGGCATTAAGAAAATTAAACATTCCGTATAAAATTTATGGTGGACTTTCTTTTTATCAGCGAAAAGAAATAAAAGATCTTTTATCGTATTTCAGACTGACTACGAATCCAAGAGATGAGGAAGCCTTGAAACGAGTTATCAATTATCCGCGGAGAGGAATTGGCAAAACATCAATTGAAAACATCATTATTGCAGCAAATAATTATGGTATTAGTATTTGGGATGTTATTTCAGATTTGCAAAAATATCCCGTTTCCCTCAATGCAGGAACAAAAACTAAGTTGTATGAATTTACGACAATGGTTAAAAGTTTTACAGCACAACTTGAGAAAATGAATGCGTATGAATTAGCGCAACACATCGCTAAATCTTCTGGTATTTTAAAAGAATTATACGGTGAAAAAGATAAAGGTCCTGAGGAAGTTGAACGTTATCAAAATATTGAAGCTTTATTAGCGGGTATTAAGGAGTTTACAGTGAATCAGGAAGAAGATGCTAATCAATCACTTTCTGAATTCATGATTGATGTAGCGCTTTTAACGGATGCAGATGATGATAAAGGAGATGACAAAAACCACATTACATTGATGACAATTCACTCCAGTAAAGGATTAGAATTTCCACATGTGTTTTTAGTTGGATTGGAAGAGAATTTATTTCCTTCTCAAATGGCTTTAAATTCAAGAACGGAGCTAGAAGAGGAAAGACGTTTATTTTATGTCGCTGTGACTCGAGCGAAAGACACATGCACCTTGTCATTCGCAACTTCGCGTTTTATATGGGGCAATTTGGTCTCTTCAGAACAAAGTAGGTTCATTGATGAAATTGACCAACAATATTTGAATTTTGAAACACCTCAAAGAGGAACAGGCAAATCGTTGTCTGGGCGTTCAATGAATTATGACCAACCATTTACCGGAGGATTAAATAAACCCATTAGCACGCCAGGTGGTTCGTTTAAATCAATTAATACTGTAGGTAATTCTCCAGAGAAACAAGGTTCAACAGCTGATTTAAAAGTGGGTTATAATGTGATGCATGATCGTTTTGGTAAAGGAAAAGTTACTAAAATGGAAGGTGAAGGCGCAGATAAAAAAGCGACAATTTTCTTTCCTCATCATGGAGCAAAAACCGTATTACTGCGTTTTGCTAATTTAACTGTTTTAGAAGATTAATTGTTCTGTTTTAGAACGGATAACCAATTCCAAAATGAATATTTGGCGTAAAAGGTTTCGGTAAATAATCTTTATAATTAACGCCTAAAACAGCCAAGCCTTCTGCATAATAAGCATTTCTGCTTTGGAATATCCAACGACTTCCTTGAGGTAGAGCTGGATTTGTTATCGGTATTCCTAAATCTAATCTGATTATAAAAAACTCAAGATCTAATCGCAATCCTAAACCGCCCGAGACTGCAATTTGTTTGTACCAATCATTGGAAATCTGTCCACCAATTCTGTTAACATCCTCTTTTAAAGTCCAAACATTTCCAGCATCCATAAAGAATGCGCCTTTTAAAATTGATCCCATATCGAATCTAAATTCCAGTGTTGAACCGATTCTTAAATCGCCAATTTGAGTTGCAGTTCTGTTTGTGTCAAGATAGTACTTATATGCACCAGGACCTAGAGCTCTAGCTCGCCATCCTCTATTATCATTTGCTCCACCGGCAAAAAAGCTGTAATCATAAGGCATAGAAGTCTTTGAGTTTCCATAAGGCAAACCACCACCAATTAATAATCGCCCATGAATACTGCTTTTTTTACCCAATTGATTTGACGCTATTATTTCGTTGTCAAGTCGAGCAAATTGCGCATACCCTACTCCAAAAAAAGCTTTTTGACCATTTGCCAGTGTATCTTGATTTTTTTTAAATAGCGACAACGTATTTCCTGCTGGATCAAAACTTGAATTCATGTAAATAAAGAAATTCGGTTTTTTGTCGTCTTTGTCTTTGTTGTTGTATTCAAAAGTTAATTTCCAATCTTGCCAAACGAATTGATTGCTATACGTGTTTATCAAAAATAGATCGTTTATTGCATCTAATTTTGCTTGGAAGTCTGGCTGATTTTCAATTCGAACAAATTTCACTACCGACATTCCTGGGAGACCGACTTGAAAAATCTGAGTTTTTGAAACATAGAATTTCCACAAATAATTCAACTGTAGAATCTGTCTCTTAAAATCATTTCTTGATTGAAAATTATAAGCGGCTGACATAATTGTTCGAGGTCGTTGTCGTTTAGATAGTGTCGTTACTTTTGTTGGAAATAATCCGGGTATATCTAATTTCAAGCTTGGCCCTATTTCAAAGGTATTAAAACTTCGACCTGCGGTTTCTATTTTATCACCGTTTAATGTTTCATCAAATACCGGTGGCTGAGATTCAAAACCACCGCTTAAAGAAAATATCAATTTCTGAGCTCCTCCGAATAAATTTTTATTCGTGTAGTTTATAGAAGCAGCTACTCCCAAGAAACCATTTGAAGTGGTTGCTCGTGGCTCAAAACTATAACTCTTTTTTTGAGAAGGAACCAAATAGTAATGAACATCAATTAAATTGGTGCCCGGGATTTCTACCAAAACAGGTTTAATTACTTTAAAAAGACCCAATTGCATTAATCGCGTATAGGTTCTTTCTAAATAGTATTCTTTATAATAATTATCATGTTCTAAATAATTCTGAATTTCAATTACTCCAGGATCAATCTCGAGTTTGCCATTATATAAAAAAGTTGCAATTCTGTAGGGATCTAATTCTTCAGAATTTTTCTTCTTCATTTCTGCATATAAAAAAGTATCTATTGTTCGAATGAATTGTTGATCAAGAAGTGTTAAACCCATAGCTTCAATCGTTTTTTTGAAGTTTCCGTTGAAATAAGTTGAATCAGAAATATGGAAATATACATTACGAACTTCCGTTTCATGATGTAAAACTTCAACCAATGAATCTCGATTATAGCTTGATCGCGTCATACGATTCGTAAAGCGTATTTTTAAATTCACTTTCATTGTAGCAAAAATAGTATCAGCTTCAAAATTTATATGGGAACTACTAAATCCATATAAGGTATTGTCACGCATGTATTTTGCAACTCGATTTCTATATGTATTTAAATAATCTTTATCAAATGGCAACCCAATTAAAGAAGCCCCTTCTTCCTTTTTTACAAAACTTAAATAATCATTTGTTACTGTTGGGTTTTCAGAAACAATGCATACTGAATCTATAATATATTGAGGCCCTGTTGTTATGTTAAACCTTACTTTTGCTTTTCGTTTATAAGATACATCACCTGAAATGGCACCATAAAAATACCCTCTATTCTTTATGAAAACAGATAATTGTTCGAGTGACTTATTAAATAGAATACTATCAAAAACAACAGGTTTTTCGCCTATCTTGTATTTAAACCATTCCCTAAAAAACATTCTTGGTGTAACAGTATCCTTTATGCTTACGAGTTTTTCAGTGTATAAATTCTTTCCTTTTCTTCGAGATTTTTCTATTCTACGTAAATTAACGTTATCTCGATGTGCTAGAATCTCTTGATTTTTTAATCTGATTTTTCTGTTTTTTCGAATTCTTTTATTCGCAACATGCACAGAATCTACTCTGTTATATGCCCACAACCGTATTTTAAATCCAACTGTTTTGAAATTTGGTTTTTGACGAATTATATTCGAAACTTCATCTTCATCTAAATTCTTTTCTTCAACATGAATTATGTTTTTCTTTAATAAAAACTTTCCTTCAGGCACATATTTCGCCTGTCTACAACTATAAGCTGTAACGGCAATAATTAAAAGAATATATGTAAATTTGAATGTTTTATGCATATCTATACCGAACAAAAATAATAATAAAGAATCAGTGTCAGAACTTTCAAAGAATAAGATTAAGTGGATTCGTTCCTTGCATCTAAAAAAACATCGCGATGAGCTCGGACTTTATATTGTTGAGGGTGAAAAAATGGTTAATGAAGCGTTGAAATTTTCAATCGATTCTATTGAAACAATTATTCACACATTAGAATTTGAAATAACTGATTTTAAAGGCGATACTTATCAAATTTCACATAAAGAATTAGAGCAAATTTCAACATTAAAAACACCGAATAAAGCATTTGCTATTCTTCGACAAAAAAGAGAGTTCCCATCAATTAATTCAGATAAACTAATCATAGCATTAGATGGAATTCAAGATCCTGGTAATCTTGGAACAATTTTAAGAATTGCTGATTGGTATGGAATTTCAGATATTGTTTGTTCAAAAAACACCGTTGACTGGTACAATCCAAAAGTAGTTCAAGCCAGTATGGGTGGAATTTTCAGAATTCAAATGCATTACATGGACCTGGCTGACTGGTTAAGCAATTGTTCTTTAGATATATATGGGGCTTTGCTTGAAGGAAAAAACATCTATACTGATAAACATCTTGAAAATGGAGTTTTATTAATGGGTAACGAAGGGAATGGAATTTCATCAGATCTCCTGCCGTTGATTACTCATCCAATTTCAATACCACGTTTCGGTGAGGCAGAATCTTTAAATGTTTCAGTTGCAACAGCTATTTTGGTGTCAGAGTTTAAAAGAACTGTTTTCGAATCTTAAGGTTTAATAAATAAATGAAAGCCTTAGATCGACAAAGAATGTTCAATTATATTAGTATTTAGAAATCATTTTAGAAGAATCACTAGATTCAAAATGCAAGTTATTCATCTGATATTTCCTTCTTTTCATGTACTTTTGCAATTAACAATGAATACCTTCAGATGGAGTCAACGCGTATAAATAAATTTTTAAGTGAAGCAGGTTTTTGTTCGCGAAGAGCTGCTGATAAATTAATTGAAGAAGGCAGAATAACAATCAATGGC
>JBIIWQ010000086.1:0-7712 GCA_044338805.1 Crocinitomicaceae bacterium | reverse complement strand
AAGTGCTCCCGCGTGACTCACATTAACAACTGGATAATCCAAATATGCTGGATGACTATGATAGTATTTAGCATAAGCCGTATTAAATCCATCAGGTCTAGCCCACTGATTTGTGTCAATCTGTGCTATCTTAAATTTTTCCAATTGACCGGAAGATTTTAAACTGTTTAAAAAAACCAAGTATTGCCTATTGGTGATTTCGCCGTTTTGCATGTAAAAAGATTGCACTGTAACTTCTTTCCCTTCAACAAAAGCTTTACCCGACGGAATAAAGGAAAAATCATCTTTTAAACTTTTTACGATCTTTTTAGCGTCATTTTGAGCATGTAAAACAGAATTTGACACTAAAGTAAAGAATAGAAAAACGATAAAGAAAGTAGTTTTTTTCATAGTTTGAGTTTGGAGAAAATAACGATGTGCAACGATTTGGTTACAGTGAACAAGGTAATGACAATTCCTTCAAGTCATTCCAAAAATTGGGGTAACTTTTAGCAACTACTTCTGCATCTTGAATAATAACGGGTGAATTTGCAAATAAACCAGCAATTCCTAAACACATAGCAATGCGGTGATCGTGATGCGATATTACACTTCCTCCTGCAATAGACGATTGTCCATGAATCACCATTTTATCCTCTTGAAATTCGATTTTAATTCCCAGTTTATGAAATTCCTGTTGCAATGCTTCACCTCTATTACTTTCTTTACTTGAAAGTCTGTGAACTCCTTCAATTATAGAAATCCCTGGCGTTAATGCTGCTAATGTTGTTAATGCTGGAAACAAATCTGGACAATGTGTTGCGTTAAAATGAAATGGTGTTCGATTCTCACCGCCAACTTTAAAACCTTTTTCAAAATTGATAAGTGTACAATTAGCCGTTGCTAAGGCTTCAAGGATTTTTGTGTCAGCTTGCAAACTTGACATGGACAATCCTTTTATTAAAATATCAGCTCCTAAAGCAGCAGCAATAATCCAATAACTGGCAGAACTCCAATCAGATTCAATGATATATTCCGTAGGTAAATAATGTTGATTTCCAAAAATAATAAACTCTTCAAAATTCTGATTTTCAATTGTAATACCAAATGCTTTCAATGTTTTCAAGGTCATTTCCAAGTAAGGAATACTTTTCAGATTTTCTACTTTTAAATATGTCGTACCATCTAAAAAAGGAAAAGCCATTAACAAACCTGAAATGTACTGTGAACTTTGAGAACCGTCAACAGTTAACGAAGTTGCAATCATTGGACCATTGATTTTAAAAGGCAAGAATCCATTATTCGAACTAAAATCAACATGCAATTTTGGGAATGTGATATCAAAAAAGTTCATTGGTCTTTTCAATAAGGTTCCACTTCCTCCAAGCATAAATTCCCCGTGATGCGCCGCGCAAATACTTGTTAGCAAACGCAATCCCAAACCACTTTCACCAACTTGTATCGTTTTACTTTTTGGAAATGTATGAATCCCATTTATTTCAATTGAATTAGAATCGATCCGTTGCACTTTTGCTCCTAAATCAGCAATAGTTTTCAGCATGTTTAATTCATCGTCACTTTCACCACAATTTTTCAGAATTGATTTTCCATTAGCCAAACCAGCACATAAAATTGCACGCTGTGAATCACTTTTAGACGGTGGAATAAGAATTTCACCTTTTAGAATTGAGGGATGAATTTCTTGAATCATTATTTTGAACTATCGTTTTCAGATTTAGGATTCATCACTTTTATTTGATGACGAATAGATTCTTGGTGTATTGCATCCATAAATTGCCGCACAAATTTTTCTGACAAATCATAATCAGCACTAAGATCCAACCGTTTATTGATGATTCTAGCCCAATGTTCTTGCTGTAAAATCATGATGTTATTTTCTCGTTTGAATTGTCCGACCTCTTCACTAAGTGTCATCCGAGCAGTCAATAAATCAAATAATCGGTCATCCAAAATGTCTATTTTTTCTCGAACTTCTAATAAGTAAGATGCAAATTCGTTTGACACTTGACTAGTACGAAGCACTAAATTTCGAATAATTAGATTCAGTTTTTCAACCGTAACTTGTTGCGCTGCATCCGACCATGCTTTATCAGGATTGTTATGCGTTTCAATCATTAATCCTTCAAAATTCAAATCCATTGCTTTTTGAGAAACTTCAGCAATCAATGAACGATTTCCAGTTATATGACTTGGGTCGCAAATAATTGCCAAATCTGGTCTTCTTTCTTTCAAAGCAATTGGAATCTCCCAATTCGGCACATTTCTATATTTTGGGTGTTTGTAAACGGAGAAACCTCTGTGAATCGCTGCTAAATCTGTTAATCCAGCCTTTTCAAGTCGTTCAAAGGCACCGATCCATAATTCCAAATCTGGATTCACAGGATTTTTTATTAATACGGGAATTTGAGTTCCAACAAGTGCATCAGCAATTTCTTGCACTGCAAAGGGATTTACAGTTGTTCTTGCTCCAATCCATAACACATCAACTCCAGCTTTTAAGGCCAATTCAACATGTGTTTTATTCGCCACTTCTGTCGCAACAGGCAAACCAACAGCTTTGCCAGCGTCAACTAACCATTTCAATCCAACCTCACCAACTCCTTCAAAAGAATCAGGACGTGTGCGTGGTTTCCAAATTCCTGCGCGTAGCACACTAGCCAACTTATAATCGGCAACTTGTTTTGAAATTGTGAATACTTGTTCTTCAGTTTCGGCACTGCAAGGACCTGCAATGACGAATGGTCTGCGTGATTCGGATATTAATTTTTGAATTTGCAACACTTTAAATTTAGAGTATAAAAATACAATGTTCTGAACATCTTTTCTGTAAATTGAATGAAGAATCTCTATCTTTGTAATTCCTATTCTTGAAAATACTTTTATGAAAAAATTTATAACCCGCCTGTTAATCATAGCTACTCTTATTTATTCGGTGGGTTGTGGTTACATGTATTTTGCTCAGGAGAGTTTTATTTTTCATCCAGAAAAAATTTCTAGTCAAACAAAAATAGAATTTTCGATTCCAGTTGAATTAATAAACATTCCAGTTGATGGTGCAAATTTAAGTGGTGCACTTTTCAAGGTAGAAAAACCGAAAGGATTAATTTTCTTTTTACATGGAAATGCAGGGAATTTATTAAATCAAGAAAATGCAGCCAAATTTTACACAACTTTAGGTTACGATTTTTTCACTGTTGATTATAGAAGTTTTGGCAAGAGTACGGGTGAAATGAAGGATGAAAAACAATTTTTTGAAGATGTTCAAACAACGTATAATCTCCTTAAAAAAAGCTATAATGAGGATTCTATTTCAATCATAGGTTATTCCGTTGGAACAGCTCCTGCAGCTAATCTAGCTTCAACGAATAATGCAAAAAAATTAATTTTAATTGCCCCTTATTATTCGTTGGTTGATATGACGGTTAGAAAATATAAAATTATCCCAACGTTTTTATTGAAGTATAAATTTGAAACATACAAATACATTCAAAAAGTTAAAAGTTCAATTTTAATAATTCACGGAGACATTGATTCAGTAATTCCTTTTGAGGCATCCCAACAATTGTCAAAACTATTGAAAAAAGGGGATGAATTTTATCCAATCAAAAATCAAGGACATGATGATTTTGAAAATAACTCAAATTTTTTGAGTGCTATTAATCTTTTCTTAGAAAAATAAATTAATTATTTTTTAACAATGTGATTAAATTAATTTAATTTAGCCCATTCTTTTGTAGAATTTCATTCCATTTAGTATGTTGAATAACATTATACAAAAAACCACACTTATTTCTTTATTATTGATTGCTGCATTAAAACTTAATGCTCAGTCTGACCATTGGGAAACTGTTGTGAATGACAATAGTAATTGGAGCTATGCTATTCCCTCTGCAGCAACTCCAAATACGTGGATCTCTCCATCATTTGATGCTTCCACATGGAGCGTTGGCCCCGGAGGATTTGGCTTCGGTGATAGTGATGATAATACTCCTTTACCAGCAAACACAATTTCGGTTTATCAGCGCATTACATTTAACGTGGTAGATATCTCTTTGATTACAAAGGCAATATTTAACATGGATTATGATGACGGATTTGTTGCTTACCTAAATGGTGTAGAAATTGCTCGTAATGGATTGACAGGCATTGGACAGCCAAATTACAATCAGTTAGCATCAATCTCACACGAAGCAGTTTTATATTCTGGGGGTTATCCAGACCAATTTGTCTATACTCAGGCGCAAGTGCAAAATGCAATTATAAATGGAACAAATGTCCTTTGTGTAGAAACACATAATCAAACTTCGACTTCTTCCGATTTCACTTCAAGAGCGTTTTTGTCTTTTGGGATATCTGATAATTCAGCCAATTATGGCCCAACGCCTGCATGGTTTGTTCCTCCAGTTGAATTATCTAGCTCAAACTTGCCTATTGTTATTTTGAATACAAATGGAATTACAATTCCAGATGAACCAAAAATTGATGGATTCATGGGCATCATTTACAATGGCCCTGGAGTTCTTAATCACATATCAGATTCAACGAATGAATTTTATGGTCAAATAGCGATTGAACGAAGAGGTTCTTCTTCAAACACTTTTCCAATGAAATCATATGGTTTAGAAACAAGGGGGCCAGACACTAATATAAATTATAATGCCTCTATTTTTGATTGGCCAGCAGATAATGATTGGATATTATACGCTCCATACACCGATAAGGCAATGATCAGGAATGTCCTTACTTATAAAATTGGGAACGAAATGGGTCGTTGGGCACCTCGCACACAAATGTGTGAAGTCATACTGAACGGAGAATATATCGGAGTTTATGTTTTTATGGAACGTATAAAAGTAAATCCAGGACGGGTAAATATAGATCCATTAAATTATTCTGACACGCTCAATAATGAATTAACAGGTGGTTATATTATTAAAATTGACAAAACAACTGCCGGAGGAGTAATTGCATGGAATTCTCCATATACAAGCGCTGCACCTGGTTCAAGTACAATTGGTTATCAATTACATGATCCAGATGCAATTGCCATGCATCCTTCACAATTACAATATATTGAAAACATAGTTACTAATTGGGAAAATGCTTTAGCTGGACCAAATTTCACCGACCCCGTTTTAGGGTATAAACCATTCATTGATGAAGCATCTTTTATCGACTTTATGTTGGTGAACGAAGTCTCAAAAAATGTTGATGGTTATCGAATTTCAACTTATTTACATAAAAATAGAGTAAGTGAAGGGGGAGAACTTGTCGCAGGACCACTTTGGGATTTCAATTTAGCGTTTGGAAATGCTAATTATTGTCAAGGTTCTGACACAACAGGCTGGGAAATAAATTTTAATTCAGTTTGCGGTGGAGGCTGGCAAAATCCTTTCTGGTGGAGCAGATTACTTGAAGATTCTACCTATTCTCATGCATTAAAATGCAGATGGTTAGAATTGCGTCAAACTAGTTTGAATACCGATTATATACTTTCTTACATTGATAGCATGGCAACGGTTTTAGCAGAACCAGCTACTCGAAATTATAACCGCTGGCCAATTTTAGGAACATATGTATGGCCAAATAACTTCATTGGAAATACCTACCAAGAAGAAATTGATTACATGAAAGAATGGATTATGGGACGTCTAATCTGGATGGACAATAACATGTTTGGAATTTGTGACGATTTAGGAATTAAAGAAATAACTAACCCGCATCACGTTATTGCATTTCCGAATCCTACAGAGGGTAAACTCACACTTAAAACAAACCAACAGTTGAAAAATGTCGCAATAAACATAATTTCAACACAAGGTAAAAACATTCAAACAGTTGAATTTAAAGACTTCAACGAAACAACTTTTGACGTATCAACTTTCAGTGAAGGAATGTATTTCGTTACAATTCTTCAGAATAATGAATTTTATCAAACTATTAAAATTACAGTAAAATGATGTTATATTTTAAAGCAAGTATTCTATCTATCCTATTGATTGGAGCATTTTCAAGTTGTAAAAAAGTTGCTGGTCCTGGCGGTACATCCGTAATTCGAGGAACCATTGTTGGTGTTAATAATTCAACTGGAAATTCAGAAATAATTGACATTACTGTAAAACAAGGTAATGACATTGAGCATGGTGATTATTTTATTTTTAATGGACCTGCAGGTGGTTCTTTATATTATGTTTGGTACAATAATCCAACATGGGTTAGTAATGGCGACCCTCAATTGCAAGGAAGAGTCGGTATTCAAGTTAATTACAATTATAGTGCTACAAACCTAGAAATTGCGAATGCAACTTTAACAGCAATTGATTCATCTTTAAATGGTGATTTTACCATTTCTCAAATCAATGATATATTAACATTAGTTAGTACAAGTCACACCGAAATCACTGATGCGGATAATGGCACAACAAATTTCAACGTTGATGTTACTCATCAGGGAAAAGCCGATGTTAATGGTTCTGAAATCGCAATTACTGAAGAACGCGTATATATAATTTACGGTGATGGTACAGTTTTTAATGATATTGCACGCACTGGTGCAGATGGATATTTTTCTTTTGAAGGATTACAAGTTGGAAAATACACAATTTACGCTTTAACGAAAGATGCAACTTCAGGCGAAAATATTCCAGTTTATAAAGAAATTGAAATCACTGAAAAAGCAAGTATAAATGAAATTGGTGTGATTTCAATCGTACAATAATGAAACTACTTCTGTCAATTTTCTTTTTACTTTTTGTTTTTGGCTTATCTTTTTCGCAAAATAATTCCTTTTACAATCGATCTTCAATTGCTGGTAAGGTTTACTTGACGAAAAAACTATCTATTAGTGCTGAATTGCAGGGTAGATGGAATTTAACAGAAAGAAGTTATTCAAAATCACTTGTCACCTTGGAGTCAAAATTTGCGTTAACGGAATCGATTAAAATTGGTTTGTTATATCGTAATTCTTGGCAAACCAATGAATATGCACTCTTGGATGGAAAAAGACAAATGACTTCACAGCGAATTTCATTTGGTATTCAAATAGAACCCTCTAAATGGTTAGAAATTGACAAGTATCTTGGAATTCAATTTACAAGTAAAATTCAATATGAAAATTTCAAGTTCAAACGTGAGCAGTTGTATTGGAGAAACAAATTAACGTTAAGACCGCAAATCAAAAGTAAAATTATTAAACCTTTTTTAAGTGCAGAATCATTTTATCGCAGCAATCAATATTACTTTTTGTTGGGTGATCAATTTGTAACTGAGGTATTAATGAATGAAATGCGCTATTCCATAGGAACTGATTTGGAAATTAACAAATCTAATACTTTTACGATTGTATTATTACTCCGCGATTATCAAACAGCGAAAAACACCAATTTAATTCTGAGTTTATCTTACGAGCACACGTTCAGGAAAAACAAAAAAAAATAATCCTCTAATTATTTTTTTTCAAGCCCATAAAATCTTTCAGATAAAAAGGTTCAAAATAAGCTACATCTTCAAACTCTTGATTTTGATATTTTTCAAAAGCCAATTTTGCTTGACCTTTGGCAGATGATTTAATTGATAAATCAGCAATACAATTTCTAGTATTCCATAGTTCTTTTAATTTTTCGGCACCATCCCCAAAATAAACAAAAGGTTCAAATTGTTGATAGGAATTAAATTCGATAATATCTGCAGAAATAGGTTTTACTATTTCATTA
>JBIIWQ010000070.1:0-8483 GCA_044338805.1 Crocinitomicaceae bacterium | reverse complement strand
TCATGAGCATGTTTTCGGATTCAACGATTATGTAATCATTTAAACCATCAAGTAAAACTAATTTATCCTGTGGTATATTAACAAGACAATTCGTTGAATTGAATAGATGAGCGTTTGTGCCAACAATTGAATTGTTATTTTCATCTTTTGTTAAGTGGGAATTTAAACTTCCCCAAGTGCCAAGATCACTCCAATCAAAATCAGCTAAGACAACATCTGTATTTTGAGCATTTTCCATTACGGCAAAATCAATAGAAATATCCTCACAAAGTTCAAAGCAATTATTTACATGTTCTTGCTCATTTTCTGTATTATAAACAGCTAAATTTCCAGCAAATAAAGTATGTAAAGCAGGTTGAAAGTTGAGCAATGCATCTAAAATTGTTTTTGCTTTCCAAACAAAAATCCCTGAATTCCAATAGAAATTTCCACTTTCAACAAATTCAATCGCTGTTTCTAAATCTGGTTTTTCTCTGAATTGAATGACATTCGTTACTTCGCCTGCTTTAATTTCATTGGATTTGGAAAATTCTATATAGCCATAACCTGTATCAGGCCGAGTTGGCTGAATACCTAACGTTACGAGTCTATCCTCCTCATTTGCGCGATTTATTGCCACAGAAATAATTTCAGTAAACCTATTTTCTCTTACAATTAAATGATCCGAAGGAGAAATAATCAATGTTGCATCAGCATTTTTAGCCATTATTTTAGCCGCAGCATAAGCGATACATGGTGCAGTATTTTTTCGTTTTGGCTCTGTTAAAATTTGATCGAATGTTAAATCAGGTAACTGCTCCTTTACAATTGACGCATAATTTGTGTTGGTTAGGATATAAATATTTTCTTTTGGAGCAGTTAATAGCAAACGCTCGTATGTCATTTGAATTAAAGACTTTCCTATACCTAAAACGTCTAAAAATTGTTTTGGTTTTTGAGGAGTTGACATCGGCCAGAATCGACTACCGACACCACCAGCCATAATAATACAATAATTGTTATTCTTCATTTTGATTTTTTATTTCAATTGGGTAAACTTTTGCTAAAGCATTAACGAGGAAAGACCTATTTGTTTTAACTTCTTGACAAACAAATCTTTTTCGTCTCAATGGACCTTTTATAAAATGTCGACCATTCAGAACAAAGGTAGAATTATTTGGCAAGTGTTCAAGTATTTCAATTCCTTCTTTTGGTTTATCATAGGTGTGTAATACGCGCGACAGTTGTTGGTCAGAGCAAGATGAAGCTTTCGTGTTGACGAGTGAATTAACTAATGCTTTTTCAATATCCTTTGGAAGGTTGCCACTTTGAATAACAGGTAAAAGTAATTCTCTAAATGCATTTTTCCATTCCTCCCCATGTGGCAAAACTCGATTTTGGTATGCGTTAAAAGTATTTAAGTGGGCAAATTCATGTAAAGTAGTAATTAGGAAAGCATATGGATTCAAATCTCCATTAATAGTTATTTGGTGTTTTTCACCATTCATGCTTGCTCTGAAATCGCCTAGTTTTGTTTTTCTACCTCCAACAATTTTAAATTTAACGGAAGATTTGAGAAATAAATCAACCACAACTTCTACAAAAGCGTCAGGCACAAATTTTTTATAAGCTTCTGTGACTTGAATTCTTTTTGTTAAACTTTGCTTTTTCACAGGTTAAATTTACATGAAATGAACACTTAAATTTTATAAAGTTTTCAGCTTATGAATGTGAATGAAAGAAATATCAATTATCTTAGCGCTTAATGAATGTAATTACAAATATTGGCCGTTATATTTTAATGCTTGGAGTGATTTTTTCGCGCCCAGAAAAAATGAAAATATTTCGTAAACGCGTTTTCAATGAAATTGAAATAATAGGGATTAAATCTATTCCAATTGTTATCTTGATGTCAACTTTTATGGGAGCAGTTATTGCATTGCAAACGGCTTCCAATATTGACAATCCTTTACTTCCTGACTATACAGTTGGATATATTACTCAATCGAGTACAATTTTAGAATTTTCACCTACCATAATTTCATTGATTCTTGCTGGAAAAGTTGGGTCGAATGTAGCATCAGAAATCGGCTCGATGAGAGTAACAGAGCAAATTGATGCACTTGAAATAATGGGAGTCAACTCGTTGACTTTTTTGGTTTTACCAAAAATTGTTGCAGCAATATTTTTCTTTCCAATTTTAGTAATTTTTTCGATGGGACTGAGCATGGTAGGTGGTTGGCTGGCACTTACAGCTTCAGGATTACTTACGACTGAAACATATGTTCTAGGAATTCGGTCGTTTTTTGAAGTTTACAATGTTTTTTACGCTTTGACTAAAACTATTATTTTTGGGTTTTTAATTGTTTCTATTGCATCCTTTTATGGTTATTATACAAAAGGTGGTGCCTTGGATGTGGGACGTTCTTCTACGCAAGCAGTCGTTAGCAGTAGTATAGCAATTTTGATCGCCAATTTCATATTAACACAATTGATGCTGTTATGATTGAGGTGAAGAATGTAAACAAAGCATTTGCTGGAAAAACCGTATTGACTGATGTAAGTTCTGTATTTGAGCAAGGAAAGGTTAATATGATTATAGGGCAATCAGGATCTGGTAAATCTGTTTTAGCAAAATGTATCGTTGGTTTACATGAAGTAGATTCTGGTCAAATATTATTTGACGGCAAGGACTTCTCTGCGATGAATAGAGTTCAACGTACCGAAGTGAGAAAGGAAATTGGAATGTTGTTTCAAGGTTCTGCTCTATTTGATTCAATGACTGTTGAGGAAAATGTGATGTTTCCACTAACAATGTTTACCAAAAAATCAAAGAAAGAAATGCAAGATCGTGTTGATTTCTGTCTTGACCGTGTTAATCTAACTGGTACAAATAAGCTTTATCCTTCTGAATGTAGTGGCGGTATGCAAAAAAGAATTGGTATTGCTCGTGCAATTGCCATGAATCCAAAATATCTTTTTTGTGATGAGCCAAATTCAGGTTTAGATCCAATTACATCGATTATCATTGATGGACTAATTAAGGAAATAACCTATGAATATAATATTACAACTGTCGTTATTTCACATGATATGAATAGTGTTATTGAAATTAGTGATTCTGTCATGTTTATTCATAATGGGAAGAATTGGTGGCAAGGTGACCGTGATTCAATAATTACAACGGAAAATCCTGAAATATTGAATTTTGTTTATGCATCTGATTTCATGAAAGAAATACGGACTTCAATGCAAGCAAATAGAAAGTGACTCGAAAATCCCTTCGATTTATTGTCATTATTACCTTTAAGTACTATTAAAAATAGGCAATATACCCAAAATGCACTTTACCATTACGCATTAGGATTGGGTTATTCAATTGTTGCCCAAGTGCATAGGAAATAGAGAATATTCCGATATTCGTTCCAAATGAAAATCCTGCACCAAATCCAAAAGGATGATCTTTCATGTAGGAAATAGCATTGTTTTCATATAATCCTTGATCAAAAAATGCAAAGATGTGCGAGTTTTGGTCCAGCAAATAGCGGTATTCAATTGTAAATACACTTCTGAGTGTTGCGTATAATTCTTCTTCATTGAATCCACGTAAAGAGGTTTGTCCACCAAAACGAAATACTTCATTTTGAAAAATTTCAGGTGCATAATACATTTCTGTAGAATTAATTAAATGTATTACATGCCTCGGTGTTATTGGAATAAACCAATCAATTTGCAAAGCTGATCTATACGTTGTTGTTTTGATTACCTCAGATGTGTCAGAAAATTGCGATTTTCTATTTCCGATTGCTATCTCCATCACCAAACCAAATCCTTTGGAAGGGTTTGGTAAATAATCTAATTGTTTTCTGAATAGTGTAATACCATATGCATTCGATTTAACAGTCGATAAATTAGAGAAATTTGGATTGTTTGCACCACCATTGAGAACGTTTGAAGAGAAATTTTGATAAAAAACCTTCAGATAATTCCCCCCCTTTAAGAAATATTGCACTCCAATAGTGGATTTTAACTCTAAAAAAGAAGTATCTCTTTTATATAACTGAAATTGTGCGTCAATGCCAAACGGAGTGTGAAAAAGGAATGGATAATTAATGCGTGCATTTAAAGATTGGGTTTGTTCTTGAATACTTCGCCAATTCAAATTTATGGATTCTCCATGTTTAAAAACATTCAGCAATTTTAAATTTAGTTCTCCAGCAAGTCCAACTTTTGTAGTATTAGCTTTGGGTTGTAATCCGATTGCTCCATTTATCGCACTAACAGGTATAGATTCAATGTAGAGAAATAATTCTACGCCTTCTTTTGTGAAGAGTAGTTCATGAGACTTAATTTCTTTTAAAAAACTAAGTTGTTTAATTTTCTTACTGATATCTTTCAATTTAGATTCATCATACGAATCCCCAGCTTTAATGTCAATCAAGCTAGAAATGAAAATTGTTGAAATAGATGAATCACCTTTAACATGAATTTTGTTAAAATTATAATAGTGACCTTTATTTAAAATTAAGTTTGCTTTAAGCGTATTATTTTGAAACGTAATTTCGTCAAGGTAAACTTTGGAAAATGGGTAACCATTAGAAATGGTAGAATTATGTATCGTTTTTAAAATAGTACTTAATTCAATTGGTCGAAAAGGGATTGAAACAATTGATTTTTCGCTTAAAGTAGAATTTCGTTTAAGAAAAACTTTATCTTCTGGATTCATGTTTAGAATTATATTTTCAAAGCGTTCACCAATAAAAAAAGAAACATGTAAATTGTTTTTCTCAAATTTCAACGTATCTAATGAAGCCGTTAAATATCCTTTTGCAACTGCCGAGTAATGTAATTCTTGAACGTATTTCAAGGCAGAAAGGCTGTCTTTAAATGAAAGTTGAATATTTTTTTTAACTTTTTTGTAATTCTCCGTTGTAAACGAAATAGAATATTTTTTCTGACAGAGTGTATCCGAATAATAGAAAAGCAATAAACACAGTAAAATCAGCCTCATTATAATCAAAACGAGTAGAAAATTACTTTATTTCAAATGATTAATACTCAATTGTGAATAATATTTTTTTGAAGATCAATGTAAAAAATTGTATTTTCGCAATAATACGGAAGACAAATTAATAAAAAACAAACAACAATGAAGAAAATTTTGACCTTGACACTTGTAGGGATGTTTCTGTCGCTAGTTATTACGGCATGTGGATCATCAAAAGGAGGCGGAGGATGTGATGCTTACGGAAATGTAAATCACATTGAAAATAATGACTTAGCATCTAAGTAATTCTATCCCTTTAAAATCAAGGTCATCTATGATGGCCTTTTTTTATGTCCTTTTATTTGAAAACAAAGGTATAAAGTTTGTTATTTCTATGAGTTTATTAAACAAAAAACCTCGGAAAATCATCCGAGGTTAAGAATTATTAAAAACTGTATTTTTTCTAAAGTATTATTTATCAATGTATGAAACATCATACGAAACTGCATATGATGCAGGAAATGAAGGAACAAGAACGTAATTCTCTGTACCTGGAGAGTCACCACATTCTGTGCATTGAGTCACCACAATTTTATAAACTACTGTTTGCAAGTTATTATCGATTATAACTTCTCTATCATAAGATGCATTGCATGAACCATACGTAGGGCAACAAAGTATAGTATAGTTTGAATAACTAACATAACTTTTGGCTCCACCATTTAAGCATACTTGAATGCTTTGAGCATACTTATGAGCTGCATTTATTACATAGTCTCCGCCCATATTTCCAGTCATAAAACCACTCGAAGGATAAAAAACTACATTTTGTATAATTGCACCTTTGTTTGTATCTTCTCTATTAACCGAACATTTCTTCTTACAAGAAGTTGCAATTAATAAAATAAAAAGTGACAGAATAGATAAAGAGGAAATTGTTTTACGCATGATAATTGTTTTTGTAGTAGATAGTAAATTTATCATTTTTTCTTTAATTAGAATATTATTTTTTTCTTAGTTCAAAATTTTGGCCTAAATAAACGCGTCTAACTTGTTCATCAGCTGCTAACTCTTCTGCCGTTCCAGATTTCAAAATGCTTCCTTCGAATAATAAATAAGCTCTATCCGTTATAGAAAGGGTTTCTTGTACATTATGATCTGTTATCAAAATTCCAATATTTCTTTTTCTTAAATCAGAAACGATTGCTTGTATGTCTTCAACTGCAATTGGATCAACTCCTGCAAAAGGCTCATCTAGTAAAACAAATTTTGGATTGATGGCTAATGCCCTAGCAATTTCTGTTCGTCGCTTTTCACCACCTGAGAGTCTATTCCCTAAAGTTTTTCGAACATGTGTCAAACTAAATTCTTCTAAAAGTTGCTCTAATTTTTCCTTCCTTTCAATTTTTGATAAGTCAGTCATTTCTATAATTGCAAGAATGTTATCTTCAACACTTAATTTCCGAAAAACAGAAACCTCTTGCGGTAAATACCCAATTCCTAATTGAGAACGTTTGTACATCGGGTAATGAGTGATGTCAATGTCATCTAGAAACACTAGGCCAGAATCCGGTTTAACTAATCCCACAATCATATAAAAGGATGTTGTTTTCCCTGCTCCGTTTGGACCAAGTAACCCGACAATTTCTCCTTGATTCACTTCAATTGTCACGCCATTAACAACATCGCGACCTTTGTAAGATTTTTTTATATGGTTTGTATATAATTTCACTTGTTTTATAAAGACCGTAAAGTTAAAAATTTATTGCCCAACGTGCACGAATTCCTAAAGGACTCATTCCTGGGTCTAAATGTGTAATTCTCCAAACTAAATCAATTCGGCCTACTTTTAGAATATTTTCAATTCCAATTGCCGCTTCAGCATAGGGAATTGATCCAAATAATTTTGTGTCAATAGGTAATTCCATTGCTGCTATATTTTTAGCTGAAATGGCACCGTAGGTTATTCTGCCAGTAGTAACCAATCTTAATTTAAGTTTTTTAATTAATGGAATTCTATCAAAAAACAATCCTTCCCAATGGTTTTCAATAAAGCCACCAACATATTTATCCGAGATAAATTCAAAATAATTCAACATATTGAAAGTCGACGTTAATAACCAATATGATTGATTCCCTTCATGGACTTTTAAAAATGGATAAGCTGCAGTTCCAAATACGTAACCTGCATTTGCACCATAGCGAATACGTCCAAGAATTCCTATTTGTCTGCTATGTTCCATTTGAAATTCAATTTTTTGGTAGGTATAATCTCCTCCAAATAATCCCTTTACACCAAAAATTCCTTGTAAGGAAAATATCGGGTATTTTGATCTTAAAGTCGATCTGTCAAATGCACCTGAAAGAAATTCTTCATCTTTTGTCCATCGAATTCGAGCTGTAAATTCACTAGTTCTAATGGTTCTTATCGTATCATTAATTAAATTTATAGGATTGTAATAAATATAATTCGCTTTTCCCAATGCGGTGTATTCCTTCCATTCAAAAGCCCCGTATAAAACAAGATCTTTTTTAATGTCTTTTTCTAATGAAATTCCTGCTTTTTTCACAAAAGTTAATTTATCCAAAGGCCCAGTGCGGAACAATGTCCCGAACGTTGACCCCATTGATGCAGCTGTTGGTGATAATCCAATTTGTTGGATATCATAGTTGTAATATGTGGTTAACATTCCACGTTTTTTTGGGGTGATGTTATATCTAATTGAAGCACCATATTTGAATTTATCATCCATAAAACCATAGGCAATTTTACCTCCAAATTCTACTCTCCTAGAAAAATTATTTGAGGTTCTTAAAGCTAAAGCTGTACGGAAGTTTTCAACGGGATTAAAACTAACTAAACTGAAGGCATTTCCCACCTCAATCTTACCAAAAGGATAATATCCAGTAGAAGCAAAATAAGTAAGGTTTTTAAGCATTTTAAAAAAGGGCATCTCATTTAATGAATCAACCATATTATTTATCCCAATTTCTTGTTTACTAAGCTGTTCATGTCTGTGTATATCCCAATATTTTTCAGTTCTTATTTTTGCGCTATCGGCAAATTCAACCGTATTGTCAGATTTGTAAAAGGTTGGTGAATGTTGTTCATTTATAATGAAGTTCTTTCTAGAAGAGAATTTCCTCCCATAAAACCCATATACCTCCGTGTTTTTTGTTATTTTAACATCAATAATCATTTTCTCTTGAGTCAACATCCAAACTTCTTTTGCAACTTGATTGAATTGATGCTCAAAATAAAGATCTTGAACGTAATTAATATTTGCCCAGGGAGAAATTGATGCGCTGATTCTTTTGACAGCATAAGTTGTATCATGAATCCACATTTCACCTTCAAAAGTCATATCACCTGTTCTTTTTGGCGCAAATCTTAATTTATAACACCATTGATTATCAATAAATGTTGAATCTTCTAAATAAAATTTATAAAAGCTTCTAGCGTAATCAGAAATAGGACTGATAAACGCTTTATTAAACATATTTATGTTGTTTTCAT
>JBIIWQ010000018.1:0-15002 GCA_044338805.1 Crocinitomicaceae bacterium | reverse complement strand
ACCTGTCTCCCATAAATTGATTCAACTGTAAATTTTCAATCCCAGTAATTCTAGTCGCTTCAATTACCTCTTTCTTTTTATTCGGATTGTTTTTAAAATAAAAATTTGACAATGATTCACTTAATATTACGGGGAGATAATTAGTCCCATTATCCGATGAATCAAGATAATCCATAACGAGATCAAGTCTTTTCACAATTCCCCGTTCCGTAAATTTGTCGCCAATATTATTTAAATCTAACTGAATTTTATTGTACACTTCATAATCGTAAGCCAGAAGTTTTTCCTTGTTGTTGATGTTCTTATTGGCAACAACTCGTTTATGTAAAATCGTTGATGGAAATTCGTCGGGTGGCTTTACTGAGACTTCACCAATTTCACCAATTCTTGTTGATAGTCTTACGTTTATTTCTTGATTTACGTCTCGAATAACAGCAGAATGCATTGTTATATATCCATTAAAAGAGAATTCCAAAGAATCAGTTGCATAATATGTTTCCAAAGAATAATGACCTACTGAATCAGTAAAACATCCTATTTTAGAGTCACGAAATTGAACCTTTACAAATGGCATTTTAGCACCTGTTTCAGCGTCCCATACGGTTCCAAAAACTCGGGTTTGTTGTCCAATTCCAATAAAGGAAGCAAGTGTGAAAAGTATGATGAGGTATTTAGTCATTCTAAACTTTAATTAGTCTAAAGTTAATGATAACAATGATTGGCTAATTTATGGGGCTAATCTTTTTTAAGATTTTTTTCAACACGTGTAGAAACTACAATTCCAATTTCGTATAAAATGATAATCGGAATGGCAACAATTATTTGGGAAATAACATCTGGAGGGGTTATTGCTGCTGACAATATTAATACACCAACAATTGCGTGTTTTCTGTATTTTTTCAAAAATGCTGGAGTTATAATACCCAATCGTGAGAAAATATATGAAATGACGGGTAACAAGAATAAAATTCCTGAATAGAATACCGTAGACAGAATCGTACTTAAATAAGAGTTAATTGTAAAGATGTTTTCGATTTGACCACTAATTTTATAAGTTCCGAAAAACTGAACACACAATGGTGCAACCACAAAATATCCAAAAAGAATTCCTGTGAAAAATAATAAACTGACGTAAAAAATAATCCCTTTAGCTACTGATTTTTCTTTCTGTTTTAATCCGGGCTTAATAAATCCCCAAATTTGTGCGAAGATAAAAGGAAAGGAAATAACAATTCCCCCCATTATACTCATCATTAAGGCGTAACTGAATTGACCTGACATGGACGTACTTTGAAAACTAACAGGGATTTCATCAATGCATACACCTAGCCAGCTGCACATCACTCTGAATGTTATAAAAGTAGGTTCCTTCATGGACATGAAAAAAGTATTCATGATCCATTCTTGATACCAAAAAAGAACAGTTGCAACCACAATTATTGAAATTGAGATTTTAACTAGTCTCCATCTTAATTCTTCAAGATGATCCAAAAAAGACATTTTTTTATCTTCGCTCATATCGTTTGCAAAAGTAATCATTCAGCTTTAATCTTTAGAAATTAAAATAACGAGCTTGCCAATTTTTTGAAAATTATTAATATTCATACAAAGTCGAACGAATATTAATAATTTGTTCACAAAAGCTTAAATAATGGAACTTTTTTCTTAACTTAGAGAAGTTTCTAATAAACTAAATTAATGGCAGAGAATGATCTAAAAGTTGTACTTCGTAAATATTTTGGATTCAATAGTTTTAAAGGAGAACAAGAAAGCGTTATAACAAATGTGTTGAAAGGAAACAATACTTTTGTTATCATGCCAACAGGTGGCGGTAAATCGATGTGTTACCAATTACCTGCCTTGATGTCGGAAGGGACTGCAATTGTGGTTTCACCTTTAATAGCTTTGATGAAAAATCAGGTGGATGCAATTCGAAATGTAAGTGATAATGAATCGGTTGCTCATTTTTTAAATTCTTCGTTGACCAAAACGGAAATTACAAAAGTGAAATTAGATATACAAAAAGGCAAAACGAAATTGCTTTATGTAGCACCTGAATCACTGACGAAACAAGAAAATATTGATTTTTTAACCTCAGTGGACATTTCTTTTTTTGCAATTGATGAGGCTCATTGTATTTCAGAATGGGGTCATGATTTTAGACCAGAATATAGAAGATTAAGAGAAATTTTTGAAAAAATATCTAATGTTCCAATAATTGCATTAACAGCTACTGCAACTCCGAAAGTACAATATGATATTCAGAAGAACTTGAACATGTTGGATGCTCAAGTTTTTAAATCTTCATTTAATAGGGATAATTTATTTTATGAAATCAGGCCTAAAAAAGATGTTGAGAAACAAATAATTAAATATGTTCGGTCCAAAGCTGGAAAGAGCGGTATTATTTATTGTTTGAGCCGTAAAAAAGTAGAAGAACTCTCTGAATTACTTCAGGTAAATGGAATTAATGCATTGCCTTACCATGCTGGATTGGATGCAAATACTAGAGGAAAGCATCAAGACATGTTTTTAATGGAAGATGCAAATATTATTGTTGCTACAATCGCTTTTGGAATGGGTATTGATAAACCTGATGTGCGATTCGTAATTCATCATGATATTCCGAAATCGTTGGAAAGTTATTATCAAGAAACTGGTCGAGCAGGACGTGATGGAGGCGAAGGTGAATGTGTTGCTTTTTATAGTTATAAAGACATTGAAAAACTAGAGAAATTCTTGCAAGGCAAACCAATTGCAGAGCAAGAAATCGGAAAGCAATTGTTAAGTGAAATCGTATCTTATGCAGAAACATCCGTTTGCAGAAGGAAATTTATACTTCATTATTTTGGAGAAACTTTCGATGAAAAAGGATGTAATGAATATTGTGATAATTGCAAAAATCCAAAAGAAAGAAGAGAAGGAAAGGAATATGTTTCGATGCTGATTCATGCCATAAATGATTTGCAAGAAACCCAAAAAGCGAAACATTACTGTGCGTTTTTATCAGGAAATTTAACGTCAGATATCAAAACGTATAAACACGATGCGATCAAAGGATTTGGCGTTGGAAAGGAAAAGGATGAGCATTTTTGGAATGCTGTTATTAGACAAGTTATTGTTTCTGGACTAGTGTATAAGGATATTGAGACATACGGAACATTGAAATTAACAGATGAAGGAAGGGCGTTTTACAAAGAACCGCAATCTTTTAGTTTAATTAAAGAACATGACTTCTCCAATACTGATGATGATGATTCCGAAATAATTGACGGTGGAAAAGGTGGCGCATTTGATGAAGTTTTATATGATATGCTTCTTGATTTACGGAAGTCAATTTCCAAGCAAAAAAATATACCACCTTTTGTGATCTTTCAAGAAGCTTCATTGAAAGATATGAGTTTCCAATACCCAATTACAATTGATGAACTTACCAATATTCAAGGAGTAGGAAATGGAAAGGCCGCGCGATATGGTGAACCTTTCACTGCTTTGATACACCAATATGTGGATGATAATGAAATCGAAAGGCCGCAAGATATGGTGGTGAAATCTTTGATTAACAAATCTGGATTAAAAGTGCAATTAATCCACAATATTGACCGCAAACTTCCTTTAGAAGATATCGGAAGAGCACAAGGAAAATCAATTGATGAGGTAATTGATGAAATTGAAGCAATTGTATCTTCTGGCACGAGAGTAAATATAAATTATTATATTGACGATATTCTAGACGCAGATAATCAAGAGGAAATTTATGAGTATTTCACAGAGTCTGAAACGGATGACTTGGAGCAAGCAGTAGCTGATTTTGATGGTGATTATACTGAAGAGGAATTAAGACTTATGCGCATTAAGTTCATGAGTGAAATGGCAAATTGACGATTTCTAGTTTTTCTTTTTTAAGAAAAGTGAATGAATATTATTTGTGGAGTCAGTAAATTCTAATTGTAAGTCGTTTCTGGTTAAAGTTAGAATTCGATAATTGTATACTGAAGTCGGAATGTTCATTGCATTCATACTTGTTACATCCATATATCCTCCATCTGGTAAAACTAAAAAAGTGCCACTTTCTATTGTAGTTCCTGTATTACCGGGAAAAGTAAAATTTAGGTTACATGAATAATCACAGACACTAGATTTATCAGTACAAGAATTGAAAATATATGACCCTGAACAAACAGCGTATTCAGCCAAACCTTCTATATCAGTTATTTTGTAAACGCTTATTTCCCATTCACCGTCTATTTTTGTTGTTGTTCTCCTCTGTTTGTCACATGCTATGAAAAAAAGTGAAAAAACTAATAGAAATAGGATGTTTTTGATCATAATTGTAATTTTTAAAATGCGGCTAATGTCATCATTTCTACACCAATTTTTAATGCTTCGTCATCAATGTTAAATTTGGGATGATGCACGCCATAAATAATTCCTTTTTCTTCATTTCGAACTCCTAAACGGAAAAAACAAACTGGAATTTCTTGAGAATAAAATGCGAAATCTTCTGATGTTAAACGAATAGGCATATCCTCCACAAAAGCTTCACCTAAATATTTTTGAGCTTTCAATTTTAAACCAGATGTTACTTCTGGATCGTTTTCAAGATAAGGGTATCCTTTACTAATTTCAATGTCAACTGTTCCTCCCTGGCTTTCAACAATGTGTTTTATTTGAAACTCGATAAGTTTTAATGCTTCAGCTCTCCATTCCTCATTCATTGTTCTGAATGTTCCTTTTAAAATGGCTTTTGATGGAATTATATTTGTTGCTCCAATTGCTTCAAAATGTCCGAAAGACAAGACACATGGTGTTTTTGGGTCACATTTCCTACTTACGATTTGCTGCAATTGTGTGACAATATTTGCGCCAATAAGAATTGGATCTATACATTGATTTGGTGTCGCTCCATGTCCTCCTTTACCATTTATTGTCAAGTAAATCTCATCACATGACGCCATGTAAAGACCTTCTCTAAAACCAATTTTCCCTACTGGCATATCAGGAAAAACATGTAAGGCATACATCTCCTTGACTTCTGGATTGTGCAATACACCATCTGCAATCATCAATGTTGCACCACCTGGATTTTTTTCTTCTCCAGGTTGAAAAATAAGTTTTACAGGAGAAGGAAGCAATTCCTTCATGTCATTTAAAATCTCTGCAACACCTAATAAAATAGCTGTATGAACGTCATGACCACAAGCATGCATGACACCATTAACACTTGACTTAAACGGAATTTCATTTTCTTCTTGAATTGGTAAAGCATCCAAATCAGATCTTAATCCAATACAAGGCGCGTCAATTGAATGTTTATCATTTCTAATAATAGCAACAACACCTGTTTTACCAACCTCTGTTTGATGCGAAATATTTAATGCTGTTAAGACTTTTGAAACGTATTTCATGGTCTCAACTTCTTGGTATGAAAGTTCTGGAAATTGATGCAAATATTCTCTATATCCTTTTACTTTAGAGTAAATAATTGCAGATTTCTTTCGAATAAATTCAGTTATTTCTGACATTAAATTGAAGAATTTAGAATAAATGTAAGGAATTATTCATGATTACTCGATCATTAAATTACAACCACGGATATCAGAATTATCAAAACGGCCCATAATCCGAAAGGAATCTTGTTCTATTTTTCCTAAATCTTGAGAAGAAATGAAACTACAACTGTATAAATTTGCTAAATCAATAATATTAATTCCACCAGTTTTACCGTTTTCTAAATAGCTCAATGGATCGTTTAAATCTCGAATTAAAATTTTCATCCATGCTGGAGTTTTAAAAAGACCATCTTTATTGCTATATGCTTGTGATAGCAATTCTGTCATGCCATATTCAGAACTAATGAATGGAACGTTTAAACCAACAATTAAAAGTGCATGAAGTTCTTCCTTAGATAATTCTTTACGTCGACCTTTCATTCCGCCCGTCTCAATAATGAACGCTTCTGAAAGATTCATTTTTTTTTCTGCAAGATCGAGTAGGGCATATGAAACACCAAAAATCACAACCTTTTTACCCGATGAAAGAGCTTGAAGGTATTTTTTTTCTATTGTATCAAGATTATTTAATAGAAATCCTGAAAGTTCAGACTTAGTATGTTTGATTAACGTATCCACCATATACACTAAACTTGAATTTCCTTGTTCAAGATAATTTGGCAGTAAGGCAAGGATTACTTGTTCCTCTGGATTCCCAATATTATCTCGATATGTTTTCAGGAAGGATTCTTCATAAATATATGTGTTTAAGATTAAATGTTTACTTCGATTTTCACCTGTTGTTCCACTACTGTAAAAAATGTGTTCGGCCTCTTTATTGGAATTTGTTCTTATTTCATGTGTCTTGAAAAAAGAGATGGGAAGAAAAGGAATATCTTCAATATTCGAAGGAGTTTTTTTTAAAATACTTTTGCAAAACTGGTTGTAAACAGCGCAATTTTCAACTTGGTATTGAAACGTCTCAAGTGCAATTCTATTAAAATCTGCAGCTGAGTTAATTGAAAAAATTTGATTTTCAAAACTCATTTTTTAATCAATGGTTGAAATTTTGAAACGCTGTTGTATCGTGCTTATGTTTGAATAAAAATGCAAAAAGTATTGCCACGACAAGTGCATAAGCAGCAAAGGCAAGCCAAATATTCTGCCAATCTTTTGCGCCATTTGATAGTAAAAAGAATTTTTCGATAATAATTCCACTAGTATAGCTACCAAAAATAGCACCGATTCCATTTGTCATCATCATAAATAATCCTTGAGCACTTGATCGAATGCGCGAGTCCGTTGTTGATTCAACAAAAAGAGATCCTGAAATATTAAAAAAGTCAAATGCCATTCCATATACAATGCATGAAACTATAATCATCCAAAGTCCTTCGGCAGGATTACCGTATGCTAACAAACCAAATCGTAAAACCCAAGCAAACATGCTGATTAACATGACACGTTTTATTCCAAAACGTTTTAAGAAAAACGGAATTGCTAGTATAAACAGGGTTTCAGAAATTTGAGAAATTGACATTATCATTGTTGAATATTTCACAACCAACGAATCTGCAAATTCTGGAACATTTTTAAATTCTGAAATATATACATCGCCATACATATTTGTTAATTGCAATGCAGCTCCTAACATCAACGAGAACAAGAAAAATAAAGCCATTTTGTATTTCCCGAATAATTTGAACGCATCAAGACCTAATGTTTCAATGAGTGATGATTTTTTCGTAATAAGTTTTCTAGGTATACATTTAGGCAAAGTAAATGCATAAACTGCCAAAAATAGTGCAGCTGCTCCAGCTATGTAAAATTGACCTGCCAGCGCTTTGTTACCTGTAAGATTGGTAGTCCACATAGCAGCAATAAATCCTATTGTTCCCCAAACTCTTATTGGAGGGAAGACCTTGACAACATCAAGATTTTTTGATTTAAGAACATTAAATGAAATAGAGTTTGCCAAAGAAATTGTAGGCATATAAAATATCATTGCAACGAAAATTAACCAAAAGAATGTATTTGAATTTTCTACTAAAGGAATGCAAAACAAAGTGATTCCACCAAAAAAGTGCAATACGCCATAAAGTTTTTCAGCATTAATCCATCTATCCGCAATAATACCTGTTAATGTTGGCATAAATAAAGATGAAAGACCTAATGTTGAAAAGATTGCTCCGAATTCAGCACCTCCCCATTGTTTCGTTTCGAACCAATAATTCGCAATTGTAATCAACCATGAACCCCAAACAAAAAACTGCAGAAAGTTCATTATAATCAGACGATTCTTTATTGAAAACTGCATAAAATAATATTAGCTTGTTCTTTTGTTTATTTCATCTCTAATTCTTGATGCTAATTCATAATCTTCATCATTTATAGCATCGTTGAGTTGATTTTCTAATTCTTCAAGATTGAGACTAGTCAGAGATCCTTCGGGTTGAATAGATTCATCATCATCATCCATCGAAAAATCATCATCTTTAGATTGATTTTCATCCATTAAAGTCCCAGCGCTTGAAAGAATATTTTCAAAAGTAAAAATAGGACAATTAAAACGTACACCAATCGCAATTGCATCAGATGTTCTTGCATCGATTTCCGTAACTTGACCCTCACGTTCACAAATTATTTTAGAATAAAAGATACCTTCAATTAAATTGTAAATAACAATTTCTTTTACTGCAATCGAAAAAGCTTGTGCAAAATGTTTGAATAAATCATGTGTTAATGGTCGCGTTGGGGTCATTTTTTCCAACTCGATTGCTATAGCCTGAGCTTCAAAACCACCAATAATAATTGGTAATTGTCTTTTTCCTCCAGATTCTGCTAATACCAATGCATACGCACCAGATTGTGTTTGACTGTAAGATAAACCAGCAATATCAAGTTTTATTTTATCCATCCTTCCTTCAATACCTCAAAATTCACTAAAAAATTAGGGAAGTTTTCGCTTCCCTAAAATAATTTATTAATTGTAAAAATACTATTTCTATTGATAATTTTAATGTCCTGAAGCTTTGAATTTTTTCACAGCCTCTGTTAATCTTGGTAATACTTCAAATGCATCACCTAAAACACCGTAATCAGCTGCTTTAAAGAAAGGTGCCTCTGCATCAGTATTTATGGCAACAATCACTTTTGAACCATTAACTCCAGCTAAATGCTGAATTGCTCCAGAGATACCAATTGCAATGTATAAGTTTGGTCGAATAGCAACGCCAGTTTGACCAACGTGCTCATGATGAGGTCTCCAGCCAATATCCGCTACAGGTCGAGAACAAGCAGTCGCAGCACCTAATGCAGATGCAAGATCTTCGACCATTCCCCAGTTTTCAGGACCTTTCATTCCTCTACCAGCTGAAACAACTAGTTCTGCTTCAGGCAATGGAATTTCACCTTCAGGTTTTTTAGTGCTTAACACTTTAATTAAACTTGCTGGTGCATTGGCTGAAAAACTTTCTACTGCGCAATCAGATCCATCTTCTACTGGTTGAAAACTATTTGGTAATAATGAAATGATTTTAACTGATGAATTTACTTTTACAGATCCAAAAGCTTTCCCTGAAAAAACATTCACTTTTACAGTACCATCCGCTGCTGGCAATTCAATTGCTCCTGAAACTAATCCTGCTTTTAATCGAACTGATAAACGAGGGGCAACAGCTTTAGCTGTTAAATCGTGAGAGAACACAATTGTCGTTGCTCCAACAGAATCGGCAGCAGCTGCGATCAATTGAGTTAATTGTTGATCATCGTCTCCTTGTATTGAACGGTCAACAAGAACTTTGTTCGCTCCATATTTACCCAAAGTTGCTAATTTGGAATCATCAGCAGAACCAGATGTAATTACGGTTAAATTTCCGCCTAATTTTTTACCATAGCTTACAGTCTCTAATGCAGATTTGTGCAAACCACTGTTACTATTTATATATACTAAAACTGACATAATCTTTTTTTTTGTCGGTAAGACTAATTTCTAATTAAATAACTTTCGCTTCGTTGTGAAGTAATGCAACAAGTTCATCCATGTTCGTTGGATCAATCATCTTACAAGAGGACTTAGCATTTGGCATTGTATAATTAACATATGTCGTCAAAAGATCAACTGATACAGGCGCAACGACTTGAAGTGATTTTGTTCTTGCTGCCATAATTCCGCGCATATTTGGAATTCGTTGTTCTGCCATTCCTTTTGCGCAAGAAACGACTGCAGGTAATGATACTTCTACAACTTGAAGTCCACCAACTATTTCTCTTTCTAAAGTTAAGGTAGAACCATTAACATCTAATTTAGTTGCCAATGAAACAAAAGGAAAGTTTAATGATTCAGCAATCATTCCAGCAACTTGAGAGCCATTATAATTAATTGTTTCTTTTCCAGTTAAAACTAAATCGAAATTATTTGTTTTTGCATATTCTGCAATTTGAACTGCTGTATAATAAGCATCTGTTGGATCTGCATCTATTCTGACAGCATCATCAGCGCCAATTGCTAAAGCTTTTCTAATAATAGCGTCATCTGCAACTGGACCAACAGTAATAACTGTAACGTCACCACCAAGCGTTTCTTTTATTTCAAGTGCTCTAACAAGCGCATACCACTCATCATAAGGATTGATAATATATTGAACACCATTCTCATCGAACTTTGTGTTTTGATCTACAAAT
The DNA here is from genome assembly GCA_044338805.1 of Crocinitomicaceae bacterium. Taxonomy (GTDB): domain Bacteria; phylum Bacteroidota; class Bacteroidia; order Flavobacteriales_D; family Crocinitomicaceae; genus M0103. Next base: position 4,827 of record JBIIWQ010000018.1, on the reverse strand, counting down.
GCAATTTTTGAAGTTGTATCTGGGGATTTACTGATACATACAAGTATTTTCATTTTTCTTTGTTTTCTATACGTGCGCAAATTTAAACAAATATTTACGATGTGTTTTCTGAAACTCAAAAGTTTTTATGTTTAGAATTAATAACTGTTATTTCTTTCTATTTTATTATTTTTGGCAACCCTTACGGGAAATAATTATGGATTTTATGAAAACAGTACAATTTAGAGAAGCCTTGCGTGAAGCAATGTCAGAAGAAATGAGACGAGATGAGTCTGTATTTTTAATGGGTGAAGAGGTTGCTGAATATAATGGAGCATATAAAGTTTCTCAAGGAATGCTTGATGAATTTGGACCAAAAAGAGTTATTGATACTCCAATTGCTGAATTAGGTTTTACAGGAATTGCTGTTGGAGCTTCAATGAATGGATTAAGACCTATAGTAGAATTCATGACGTGGAACTTCGCTATTTTAGCTGCGGATCAAATAATAAACAGTGCTGCAAAAATGTTACAGATGTCTGGAGGTCAATATTCTTGTCCAATAGTCTTTAGAGGTGGAAATGGAACTGCAGGTCAATTAGCAGCAACACACTCTCAAAGTTTTGAAGCTTTTTACGCACATGTTCCAGGTTTAAAAGTTATTACGCCTTCAAATCCATATGACGCAAAAGGTTTATTAAAAGCTGCTATAAGAGATAATGATCCAGTGGTTTTTTTGGAATCAGAAAAAATGTATGGTGATAAGGGTGAAATTCCTGAAGGAGAATATATAATTCCAATCGGAGTTGCAGATGTTAAAAGAAAAGGTACTGATGTTACAATTGTAACGTTTGGGAAAATAATTAAAGTTGCATTTGAAGCTGCTGCAGTTTTAGAAAAAGAAGGGATTTCAGTTGAAATAATTGATTTAAGAACTGTTCGTCCTATTGATTACGCATGTGTTGTTGAATCTGTTAAGAAAACGCATCGTTGTGTAGTTGTCGAAGAATCTTGGCCTTTGGCTTCAATCTCTTCGGAAATTGCTTACCATTTGCAACGTTATGCATTTGATTATTTAGACGCACCAGTTATGAGAGTAACTCAAACGGATACACCTTTTGCTTTTTCACCTACTCTAATTGATGAAGCTTTGCCAAATGTGGATAGAATTATCAAGGCAACAAAAAGTACTTTATATAGAAATTAAGAAAATTCTATATTCAAATATTATTGGAACTCTTGTCGCACTAAGCAACAAGAGTTTTTTATTTTAAAAACAATTAGAATTCGCATTTATTGTTTTAAATCGTTAAAAATCAATATTTTATATAAGTTATTTAGCGTTATAAAAAGATGTAAACACTATTTTGTGAAAAAACTTGACTTTTTTTCGCTAACCAGTTGGATTTTAAAATTAAATGGATATCTTTGCACCCCTCAAAGTGCGTTTGGGGTATTTTATATATTAATAAAAATTAAGAGTATTTTATGCCAACTATACAACAATTAGTTCGCAAAGGAAGAACAGCGGTAGTCAAGAAGAGTAAGTCTGCCGCACTTGATTCATGTCCACAGCGTAAAGGTGTGTGTGTAAGAGTTTACACAACCACTCCTAAAAAGCCGAACTCGGCTATGAGAAAAGTAGCAAGGGTGCGTTTGACTAACGGAAAGGAAGTCAATGCTTATATCGGTGGTGAAGGTCACAATTTGCAAGAGCACTCATTAGTACTAGTACGTGGAGGAAGAGTAAAAGATCTTCCAGGTGTTAGATACCACATTGTACGTGGAGCTGAAGATACTGCTGGTGTTGAAGGAAGAACACAACGTCGTTCTAAGTATGGAACGAAAAGACCTAAACAAAAATAATTATAGCTCTTAAGACATGAGAAGAAGAAAAGCCAAAAAGATTGCGATTCTGCCAGATCCAAAGTTTAAGGATGTTGTGGTAACAAAGTTCGTTAACAACTTAATGTATGACGGAAAAAAGAATTTAGCATTTAAGATATTCTACGAGGCAATTGAAATCGTAGACAAGAAAATCGAAGATCAAGATGGATTAGACGTTTGGAGAAAAGCATTGGAAAATGTAACTCCAAGTGTAGAGGTTCGTAGTCGCCGTGTAGGTGGAGCTACTTTCCAAATCCCAACAGCTGTTCGTGAAGATAGAAAATCATCTTTAGCGATGAAATGGTTAATTAGTTACTCACGTAGACGTAACGAAAAAACGATGGCTGGAAAATTAGCTTCTGAAATCATCGCTGCTTCGAAAGAAGAAGGTGCTGCTTACAAGAAGAAAGAAGATACCTTAAGAATGGCTGAGGCAAACAAAGCATTCTCACATTTTAGATTTTAATAGAAATGGCAAGAGATCTTAAATTTACACGTAACATAGGAATCGCTGCACATATTGACGCAGGGAAAACTACAACGACTGAACGTATTCTTTATTATGGTGGTGTAAGTCATAAAATTGGTGAAGTACATGATGGTGCTGCAACAATGGACTGGATGGAGCAAGAGCAAGAAAGAGGTATTACAATTACTTCTGCTGCTACTACACTAGATTGGAATTACAGAGGTGATAAATACCACGTTAATATTATTGATACTCCAGGACACGTTGATTTTACTGTTGAAGTAAATCGTTCATTGCGTGTACTAGATGGTTTAGTATTCTTGTTTTCAGCTGTTGATGGTGTTGAGCCTCAATCTGAAACAAACTGGCGTTTAGCTAATAACTATAACGTTCCACGTATTGGTTTTGTTAATAAAATGGACCGTCAAGGTTCTGATTTCTTGAACGTTTGTCGTCAAGTAAAAGAAATGTTAGGTAGTCACGCTTTGCCGCTTCAAATTCCAATTGGAAATGAAGAGACATTTAAAGGTGTGGTTGATTTAATTAATTTCAAAGGAATCGTTTGGAATGAGCATGATCAAGGTATGACTTTTCAAGAAGTTGAAATCCCTGCTGATGTTTTAGAAGAAGCTACTGAATACAGAGAGAAATTATTGGAAGCAGTTGCTGAATTTGATGATAATTTGATGGAGAAATATTTTGTTGATCCACAATCATTAACTGAAAGAGAGATTTTAGATGCTTTAAGACAAGCTACTATTACTGGAAAAGTTGTTCCAATGATGTGTGGAACTGCATTTAAAAATAAAGGAGTTCAATCGATGTTGGATATGGTAATGGAAATTCTTCCTTCACCACTTGATGTAGATGGAATTACTGGAATCAATCCTAAAACTGATCTTCCTGTTACACGTCAACCATCTTTTGATGAGCCGTTTGCAGGATTGGCATTTAAAATTGCAACAGATCCTTTCGTTGGTCGTTTGTGTTTCGTTCGTGCTTATTCTGGAGTTTTACCTGCAGGGTCGTATGTATACAATACACGTTCAGAAAACAAAGAAAGAATTTCTCGTATTTTCCAAATGCATGCGAACAAACAAAATCAAATTGATGAGTTAGGAGCAGGTGATATTGGTGCTGTTGTAGGATTTAAAGATATCCGTACTGGAGATACTTTATGTGCTGAAGGACACCCAATTATTTTGGAATCTATGGATTTCCCAGATCCAGTTATCGGAATTGCTATTGAGCCAAAAACTCAAGCAGATATGGATAGACTTTCAACTGGTTTATACAAATTAGCTGAAGAAGATCCAACTTTCCGTGTGAATACTGACGAAGAGTCTGGACAAACAATTATCTCAGGAATGGGTGAGCTTCACCTTGAAATTATTATTGACCGTTTGAAACGTGAGTTTAAAGTGGAAGTTAATCAAGGAGCTCCTCAAGTTACTTATAGAGAAGATATTACTAAAGCTGTTGAACACAGAGAAGTTTACAAAAAACAATCTGGTGGTCGTGGTAAATTTGCTGATATTGTAATCAAAATTTCACCTCAAGAAAATGAGGAAAAGACAGGATTAGAATTCATCAATTCTATTAAAGGTGGTAATATTCCACGTGAATTTATCCCTTCAGTTGAAAAAGGATTCAAAGAGTCAATGAAAAATGGTGTTCTAGCTGGTTATCCAGTTGAAGCTATGAAAGTTGAATTACTTGATGGTTCTTTCCATGCTGTCGATTCAGATTCATTATCATTTGAATTAGCAGCTAAGATGGCATATCGTGCTGCTTTGAAAAATTGTGGACCAGTCTTGTTGGAACCAATCATGAAATTAGAAGTTATTACTCCAGAAGAGAACATGGGTGATATCGTAGGAGATTTAAATCGTCGTCGTGGATATATGAAAGGAATGGATGATAAGAATGGTTCGAAAGTGTTAAAAGCTGACGTTCCTTTATCAGAAATGTTCGGTTATGTAACTCAACTTAGAACAATCTCTTCAGGTAGAGCTACTTCTACAATGGAATTTTCGCACTATTCTGAAGCACCTAAAAATGTTGCAGAAGCTATAGTTGCAAAAAAATAATTTTAAAGTATCAGCTTAATAATTAACTAGATGAGCCAAAGAATAAGAATAAAGTTAAAGTCGTACGATCACAATTTGGTTGACAAATCGGCAGAGAAAATTGTTAAAACAGTTAAAGCAACAGGTGCAGTAGTTAGTGGACCAATTCCATTACCAACACACAAACGTATTTATACTGTATTGAAATCTCCACACGTTATGAAAAAAGCGCGTGAGCAATTTGAATTATGTTCATACAAAAGATTGTTAGATATCTATAGTTCTTCTGCGAAGACTGTTGATGCACTAATGAGATTAGAGCTACCAAGTGGAGTAGACGTAGAAATTAAAGTTTAATAATTAATAATAAACAGTATATGCCAGGAATAATTGGTAGAAAAGTCGGAATGACTAGCATCTACA
>JBIIWQ010000085.1:0-7763 GCA_044338805.1 Crocinitomicaceae bacterium | reverse complement strand
ATTGCAGCATTTTTCCCAAATCGATAATCTGTATAACTAATCTCCAATCGTGGTTGAATCGTTGTTGGATTATAAAAATCAGTATCATCCGTAACTTCATTTCCTCCGTAAAGAATATACTTTTCCACTAAATCATTGGAATTATACCAAACTTCGCAACCTTTGTAATAAGCTCCTGGAGCAAACTCAACTGAATATTTTATCGACTTTCCGTTTACTAATTTTTTAACAACACAAGCGCTATTTAAAAATTTCGACATTTCATCCATTGTCTTTTTGTGCGAATAAAGTAAATCTGCTTTTTGAACCGTTATGGATCTGTATTGAGTATCAATAGTCAAATTCAATTTCTCATCTTGAATCATCAATTGATTAAACTGCTCAACCATTAAGTTTTTTCCAGATTCCGAAACGATCTTTCCCTTATACTCTAATGCCAATTCAGTTGTTTTAAAGTCATTGTAAAATGCATAATGCGTAGTAAATGAATAACTTAGTTTTTTATCAATTTTCGATTCTGAAGCTATAATCCGTTCAGAAAACTCCACCAAAGTAGCATCTTCCCATTGTGCTTGTACTCCAAACACAAACATCACCATCAATATCATCAACCAATTTTTCATACTATTTATCTTTAAACTAATCACTTAAAAAGTCATTTTTTCAACTATAAACTATCAGTTACAAACTAAACACTCATAGTTCATCACTCAACATTCATCACTGTCCTTTCCTAATATTATCCCGATTCTCCTGAATCGTCATCACACCCTTCTCTGTCTCTTTTTTCACACGAATCAATTTTCCTTCTTCATCGTATTCATAAAGTGTTGCGTAATTTCGTTCATCTAATTCGGCCATCAATCGAAGCGATAATGGGTCATATACGTAGCTCATCATACTTCCATCGTATGGGAAAAAGCGAACATCATCAAAATAAGCCGTACCTGAGTTAACTTTAAGTTCAATTTTTAAACTCGATGCTGTAAAAGGAATCTCAATTGTTCCTTCTATTTTTTGCCAACCATCAATTATTTTCCCAACAGGAAAAAGACTAAAGGTTTGAGCTGCATCTGCAAAGGAGATGTCTAAATGCGCATTTTGATAGGACGTAACTGTTGCGTCATTAATATCTTCTTTCACCCAAGCAGAAACAATGTATTTTCCGGTAGGAGGTGAAAAAGAAGATATACAATCAGTACAATTAAAAGAAGTTTCACAAGTTAACTCCCTGTCATTTAACATCGTTAAGGTCATTTTACCAAAACATTGAGAAGGAATGACTTCAAGAATATAGGTACCGGCACTTGTAAATTGTGAAACAGTTCCTGAATTCATATTGAATGAAATTGGAGTTACATTAAACAAATTCATATTGATCTGTTCGCAATTTGACAAAGATGGTTCTGTAAATGGACCGTATATTTTATATTTCGCTAAACCCCCTGAATAACCAATCGACAAAGAAAGGTTTGTAGCTGATTGCAACGTTAATTCATAAAACAAGGATTGATTTACGCTAATCCCAAATTGTGTTGTGGTATTTGTACAATTCAATTCCAAATCCCTGTCATCAAATACTTGATGTACATTTTCACAAACCTTCATTGCCATGTCACATGATCGATTTGGTATAATCGTAGTTCCTTGTGCAAAAACCGAATTACTTAACAATCCTGCAATCAGAACTGAAATAATTTTAATATTCCTCATATCTTAAAGACTAATTTGTTCATAGTAAGTACATCCATTTGCATCGGTGACTTTTACATCAACCGAATAGGCTTGTCCATTTCCGATAAGGATTAAACCATTTTCTGTCGCATTAAATGAAATGGTTGGCGATCCTTGAAGTATTGTATATTCAAATTGATAAGGTGCAACACCTATACTAATAGTGAAAGTTGAATTTGCTCCAATAGTACCTTTATCTTCTGGATTAATTCCAAAAGCAGCCTTTAATTGACAAGGTTCATCTATACAATCTGAAACTATTGTAGTTTCATAGATGAGTGGACTATTAGCTGTAACTTTAACACTTCTTCTTCCAGTGTGCGATTCGGTTGAAACAATCTCTTGATTACTGACAAGTCTGAAATGATTATCCGAACAATTGTCATAGTTATAATCTTCGAATCCGTCAGCACCTAATTGTTTATACTTCGTGTTTGCTGCAACTGCAACTGGTAAAGTCTGATTATATCCAAACATGGAAGAAGAATATCGATTCAAAGCATCCACCGTTTCCAATGCTTGCCCAAAAGGACTAAATTCTACCACAGAAGAAGTGTAAGTCCAGTTGTCTTTTACAATTGCCCATTTCCCATTTTGTAAACGATAGAACGGTAAAAAGGAAGTAAACATTCCGTCATTTCGAATATTTGAATTAGTATTCTCAAATGCCTGATCTCTTCCTGCTAAATGAACAAAAGAAGCCTTTGGTCTAAAAGTTCCTTTCAATCCCAAAACATAAGGGTTTGTTGTATAACTACTATTCTCACTATCTAAAAAACATTCACAGAAAGTATTCCAATCCTCTGAATATTCAACTGATCCAGCTTGTAACACATTTTCAAAGACATTCGATTGTAGCCCTGTTAAAGGATTTGTACGAAGTGTGATTGAGCCTATTGGAGTATTCTGCATATTTCGTCTTCCTGATCGAAGTACTTTCAACATACGTATAGATGCATTTACAGGATTACCTAGTTTGTCGAGCATTCGTATTGCAGTTGGTGTTGCTTCTACCACCCATGCCAAATTATTCAGTCCAGCATTGTCAGTGTACCCAACTTCATCGCCTTTAAAGAATCCTTGATTACTGCTAAGTTGGTTACTTACGCCATTTACAACATTCAATAAAGCATTATTAGCAAAGGTTTTTTCGAAATCAACATTGATATAAGCTTGGCCCATGGCTTCGTAATACCAATGAGCAGGATAGGTGAAACTGTAAACTTTATCCTTGAAATTCGTTGCTGTTTCTGATAATATTGCAGCCCCAGTTTCTGCATCATATGCTAATGTTCTGGTCTCAACAACAGAACCAAGATCCGTTGCTCGTGTATTTTCTAAAACCCCAAATCTTTCAATTACTTTTGTAAAAGTTGCACTTCTAAAGGCTGTTCTTTCATAACTTCCTGATGGAATAACTGTTGGGATTAATGCTACAGGAAGCGTGTAATTTAAATTAATTTGAATTGATCCGGTAACTGAATTACTCGTACTTTTCCTGAAATCTGCAACTGCTTCGTAAACCAATCCTACGGTATTTGTAGAAGTACTTCCTGTCTTCTCAATCGTTAATACGTCATTTACCAAGCGTTTAGCAGAAAAAGGACCAAAGGCTATTTCTTGTGTTTGATAGAAATACTCTACTTTCGTAATAGGTTGATTCTGATCTTCCGCATAAACCGATTGTGCTTTTGGTTTACCATGCATATCGTTTGTTTCAATTGTAAAGCCTTGACTTGCTGACATTTCATCAATACTCATGGTAAAGAAATAAGCAAATACAGGAAGCTTAAATCTCTCAACATTTGGTGAGGTTCTATTTACAAGCGTAGGAAAATCTTTTGCAGTATAGAATTCATGAACTACTTTACCTGTTGCAGTTCGTTTTACTCCTGTTCTTGGAATATCTTGAATAGTAACACGGCTATATCCAACACTTGGACTTGGGAAAAATTGTTCTCCAAAAGGTGTTTCTTGATAATTTCGAGTATCAGGTGCCAATAACATTCTCGTGTCATTTGCGACAGGTTGTCTCCAAGAATTTTCGTCGCCTCCAATTTGAGGTTCATAAGAAGCAACACCACTTGATGTTTCATCTTCCAAATCATAGGTATAATTTTGTCCGTAAAAATATTCGGTCATTTCATTTCCAGTCATTTCACCCCATGAATCATACATGCGTATTTGTTTTACGCGATGTCCTCCTCCTAATTTATGATGATCAGGATTGTTTAGGCGAAGCCAACTTTTACCGATAACTAAATCTGTTCCCGTTTTATCATTCCATAGCGGAATATTTGGACCTGTGAATAATTCACCGAAAGAGGCAAATGCACCTAAAACTGCCATTCCCATATCTGCAATTCCTGCTCCTTCATCTACTGTTTGATTAGAGGGAGGCAACATTCTTGAAAGATGCAGTCTGCCAAATTGGATTCCGGCTAAAGCAATTGGATTGTAATCTGCATTTCCATTGTCTAAAAGTTTTTGCCCTTTTAATTGAATACATCCTACCATTGTTGTTCCAATCTGGGTAATATAAGGCGGAAAATTTTTATCTATTTCAGCATAACCAGGAACAAAGTCGTACTTTTCGTCATCGAACTTCATTAATGCTCTAAAATAGACTTTGTCCAATCCTGCTATATAATCTTGTATATTGTTATATCCCGGGATTAGTTCAAAATAAATTTTTTCATTTTTATTGTCATCATTACTCAATGATACAGTACCAGTAGATTCAATAATTGAACCATTTCCATTTTGCACGCCAACAATTTTTAACATTTGTCCAGCACGTTTATGTTGCACAAAAGCGTATTCATCAGCTTCATAATCTACTTCAATTCTACCGCCAGAAGGAAGGTTTATTGATGATAGATTCCATGCTGCAACATTTTGATTCATTGCCACTTGATCAAAACCTACATAAGGAAAATCACTAGGTTTTAAAGGATTGATTGAAACATCATTAGAACAAACGGCAGGACGCAGTTTGTAATTCCCCCAGCGATCGACACTTTTCATGTCATAATTAGGATTGAAATTATAATTAAATACATAAGGACTATAGCGTCCTTTTTGTGAACGTTGATAGGTGAAATAAACTTTCTTCAAAGTTAGTTTACCACTAGACACACCACTTGAATTAATATTTTGTGGGTAATTTTGACACAAACTATAATCGTATTCAAAATGTACAACTTTCAAAGGAATTGCAGTTGATGGATTTGCTAAATATTCGGGAAGTGAATACAAAGCAATACTATCAAGTTTTTGCATACTCTTTACTGCATTTAACCCACCATCTTCTCCATTTACAGCAACAGCATCAGCACGATCACTTGTATAGAAAAATGCAACATGATTTTTAGTTTCAATCTTTTCAACATACCATAATTCTTTCTCACCGTATGTATAATGTGCTTTATCATCCGTTGCATCTGAATTAAATCCTTCATCAAAAGATGCTTGAGCTTCCTGAACAGGATTCCTCCATTTATAATCAGTGATTTTATCATAAGAGAATTTGATATAACCTCCCAAATCTCCTTTACTTGGCCCTCTTATATCGTCAGCATCAATATAATCAGGATTCAAAACAGTTGTCAATAAAAAAGAGTGAGCATAAGCCGGTGTACTTACTGAATTGTAATAATTATCCAAACCACGATTATTATCAACCGAATTAGTACTACCTATAAAATAACCTACCAATCCTGTCGCACAATTCTCAGGTAAACTGCTCAAAGTAGCATTCGATCCAATTGCAAAAGAAACGTCTTTTTGTTTAGTATTATAAGCAGCTATTCCATAAACGTAGCGTGTACCATCCGTATTTAAAGTGGTGAATTGTGCAATGTGATGATCAATTGGATTAGTCACTGTTCCAAGAAAAGCATCTGGGTGTAAAGGTTCGATACCAAATCCCTGTTTTACCTCTGAATGGGTTAATGTATAAATAACCTGATTTCTCTTTTCCTTATTAACCCTGTTATAATTTGTTACTTCTGGAAGTTCAGAGTCTGACTGATCAACCAAAATGTTTTTTAAACTCGAAAAAGTATTATTCTTAAAACGTACAGGACTATTTTTTCCAATTGAATTATACAAACTAAGATCTTGATTTACGGACATTTCATTCGCTTCACGAAATGGAATAATGTCATTTGTAAATTTTACTTCTGAATGATTTAAAGTCTCCCATGCTAAAGAGCGAGAATTGGAGTAGGTTCCGCTAACATCGATACCTGTTTTAAAGGTAAGACCTCCACCCAACTCGAGTCCAACACTAATGTTTACATTGTTATTTGCCATTTTCGGGTCAAAAACATAGCCGATATCCGGACGAAAAGCACGATAACTTCCACCAACTCCTTGACCTGAAACAGAAAAGATATCATAAGTCAACATTGGAATTGGCAAAGCTGGCGTGTTTTTGGTAAAAGCTCCATCATTCTCCCTATTAAAATCCATCATTGCATTCTTATTGAATTGGCCTTTTTGCAAATTCAAATAACCATATGCAGATTGTGTTTGTTCCTTTTCTTTCAACCAACGCGAACTAAAATAGCCCTTTACATCCCAACTCGGATCCGAACCAGCTATATCCGGACTCATTTTAAATGAAAAAGTCAATCCAAATGAGTTCATTGGCATAGAAATTTGAGGAGTGAAAGTAGACATTCCCATGTTGAAGGAAGAGCTTACAGCTCTTTCACCACTAGTTGTACTTGTTTTGTTTGTTACATTATCCTTATTGGTTAAAGTGCCAAGTTTAGTAATACTTCTAGATGCTGTAATTGAAATTTGTTGTACACCAGCTCTTGAGTTCAAAGGAGATGCAATACTCAATTTTCTATTTAAAGTCTCATCAGTCTTGTCCTTTTTTGAAATCGAGAAACTTGGAGTTAATGTTGCTCCGCCTTGACTACTTCCAGATAATCCTAACCCAAAATTTAATTCAGGTTTATTCTTTTTTCCAACTGAAATTCCAGGATTTATAGAAACATCTGCTCCAAAACCATTGTAATTATTGTAATTTATTCCAAGACTTGCGCCTAAGCTCAAATCAGTATTACCATTTGCTCCAAAACCAAATAATTCAAATCCTATGCCTCCACTAACTCCAATTGTCCAATCTTTCTTCATATTGAAAGATTTCGTAATTTGATCCGTTCCGTCAAAATCATCTGGAATACCACGCATAGAACGGTTCACAACACCAGGATTCAAATTCCATCCTAATCCAACCCATGTTGCTTCTTGATCCATTGTTACTCCTGCGTTGTAGGCAATATTTATTGGATAACCATCTACCTCCATCAAAGGAATATTATACGAAAAATCTCCTGTGAACGGATTTACCATATCACTTGTTCCTATTGGCGTAAAACTTTGAACTTCTGGTTGGTCAGGTCCACCCGGAATCACAGGATTCATTTGAAGTTCTTTATCTAAGTTCAGATCCCCGAGTGAAGTCGAGAGGTCATTTGAACTTAAGTCACCAAGTTTCGAATCCTGTGCTACATTGTATTTAGTAAATGGCACTTGAGATTTAACTTCTTTTGCATATAAATAGCTCGGAAGAAGTGTTTGTATTACCATACATACCATTAACAACCAAGCCATACTTTGAACGGATGTTGACTTTTCTTGTTTTACTGTTTGTTCCATATTTTAGAATATTTCAATTTTGGGCTTTTATCAATGTTTTTGATTTCATAAGGAAAATTCACTGTAAGATCTTTGAATCCTGAATCGTGAATGATTATTTGAAAATCTTTTAAGTCTTTTGGACGGTCAAATCCAAAGGAAATTGTAGCAGATGGTTGAATATCAAAACTGCGTTCAAAGGCGTAATCTTTGCATGTGTATTCCTTTCCATCTTCTGTTTTTAAAATTATTGTTGATTTCAGTGAAAAAGCATAATGCTTCAAGCGTTCCTCATATGTTTTTCCATTTGAACCGGGGTATTTCAAAAATTCAATGTTTCCATTTTCGGGGATCTCGATTTTCAAACTAAAATC
>JBIIWQ010000084.1:0-7769 GCA_044338805.1 Crocinitomicaceae bacterium | reverse complement strand
TGGAATGTGTTAAATAACAGGAGTCAAAGTTAAGCTATAAAACCAAATTCATTAAATTTAAGTTTTATGGCAGAAGAAAGAAAAAAGTACGACAAGGAGTTTAAGCTCACAGTTGTTGAAGTTAGCTTTGCAAGAGGCAAGGTAAAAGAGGTTGCAGAGGAATATGGAATAGATCCTCAAATGTTAGCAACATGGCGATCACAGTACAAAAATCATAAGGAGATTGCTTTTCCAGGTAATGGTAAGAAAATGCAAACAGAAACAGAGAAAGAGATTTCCAGACTTCAAAGGGAATTGGCTGATGTACGTATGGAACGAGACATTTTAAAAAAGGCCATAAGCATCTTCTCCTCGAGCGACAGGAAAAATATGCGTTCATAAAAGCGCATCAGCAAGAATTTTCTGTTGAGAAGATGTGTGTTTGTTTCAAGGTTAGCCCCAATTCCTTTTATGACTGGAAAGCAGGCAGATCAACCAAACGGATAAACAAAGAAAAAATATTAGTCGAAAAAATTAAGGATATTTTGGAGGAAAGTCGGTATACGTATGGAAGTCCACGTGTGTGGAAAGAAATACAAAATACTGAGGATAAAGTTTCCAGATCCTTGATTGCACGGGTGATGCGTAAGTATGGATTTCGGTCAGTTCACAAAAAGAAATTCAAAGTAACGACTGATTCTAAACATACATATCCAGTTTCTGACAATGTGTTGAATCGCGAATTTACGGCTGAAAGACCTGCTCAAAAATGGGTATCAGACTTGACGTATATCGCAACAAAAGAAGGTTGGCTATATTTGACTGTTGTTATCGATTTGTACGATAGAAAAGTAATTGGATGGGCTTTTAGCACTGGGATGACCGCACAAGAAACTGTTATTTCAGCATGGCGGATGGCTTGCTTGAATCGTCCAATATCAAAAGAATTAATCTTTCATTCAGATAGAGGTGTCCAATATGCGTGTAAAGCCTTTAGGAACTTATTGAAAGGCTCTTTAATCACTCAAAGTATGTCTAGAAAAGGAAACTGTTGGGATAATGCGGTAGCAGAAAGCTTCTTTAAAACTCTCAAAGTTGAAAGAGCCTACCAAACCTCATATTCAACAAGAAAAGAGGCCAAATCAGACTTGTTTCAATACATCGAGGGATGGTACAATACCAGAAGAATCCATAGCGCAAATCAACAAAAATCAATATGGCAAGTACAAGGAATTAAAAAAATCAATTACATTAGCAAAGTAGCTTAACTAAGACTCACGAAAAGCTAGGCAAGTCCATTATTAGGAGAATCCATGTTTCCCCCTTTAGAGGGGTACTAAGGGGGGAGGACGTAATATAATTGGTTTCTAAAATCAAATATTATTGTTAACTTCAAGTAAAGGCTTAATAATGAATAATTTTTACAATAAAAACTTAAAAATATTTGCTCGTGAATTACGAACGGAATCTGTCTCTAAAGCGGAAAAATATTTATGGAAATCCATTCTGAAAAGTAATAAAATAGGTGTTAAATTTAATAGACAAAGACCCATTGATAATTTCATTGTTGATTTTTTCAGCAAAGAATTAGGTCTTATTATTGAAATTGATGGAAATTCCCATTTCAATAAGCCAGAATATGATCGCTTTCGACAAGACCAACTTACAAATTTGGGGTTTACTATGTTGCGATTTCAAGAAGGTGAAGTATTAAATCAAATTGAACAAGTTGCAGAGCAAATAATTCATGCGGTTCATTGTTTGAGAAATAATTAGTGTTTACAAGCCTTAAATATTTTCATTTATTTGATATAGACAAAAGAAAATATTCTCCTTATTATTAAGTGTAAATTAAGAGTATCCTCCCCCTTCGTCCCCCTCCAAAGGGGGAGATTAAATCTTACTTCGAAGTTTTTGGTTGTAGGAATTTCTAAATTCCTTACTCAAACGAACAATTCTCTTTTTGAAATGTCTATTTTTAAACTCAAATTGCTAAAATGAAAAAACAACTTTATATTTCCATTCTTGCTTTAACACTTGGTCTTCCAGTTATTGCGCAAAAGAAAGACACTAAGAAAACAACACCAGCTCCTCTTTTTGATGAGTCAACTGTTGGAGGATTAAATTTTAGATTAGTTGGTCCTGCACTTACTTCAGGTCGAGTTATCGATCTTGCAATCCATCCAAAAAATGCAGACAAATGGTATGTTGCAGCTGCTTGCGGTGGTGTTTGGTTAACAACAAATCATGGAACTACGTTTTCTCCAATTTTTGATAATTATGGTTCGTACTCGATTGGATGCGTTGAATTAGCTCCTTCAAATCCAAATACAGTTTGGGTAGGAACGGGTGAAAATAATAATCAAAGATCTGTTGCCTACGGTGATGGCGTCTACAAATCGTTAGATGGAGGAAAATCATTTACCAATATGGGATTGAAAACTTCTGAGCACATTGGAAATATCATTATTCATCCAACAAATGAAAATATCATTTGGGTTGCTGCTTACGGTCCAGTTTGGAGCGCAGGTGGTGAAAGGGGCGTTTACAAATCAATGGACGGAGGAACAACTTGGGAACATACTCTTTTTGTATCTGATGAAACAGGAATTTCTGAAATTGCTATTGACCCAACAAATCCAGATATTTTATATGCTGCGGCTCATCAAAGAAGACGCAGAGAGTGGACGTATATTGGTGGAGGACCAGAATCTAATCTTTATAAATCAACTGATGGTGGTAAAACATGGAAAGAAATAAATTCAGGATTACCAAAAGGACAAATGGGAAGAATTGGAATTGCTGTTTCACCTGCAGATGCGAATTATGTATATGCCATGTTGGAAGCGAGAGATGACAAAGGTGGTTTTTATCGTTCAACGAATAAAGGGGAAAGCTGGACAAAAATGTCGGGCTATAATACTGGTGGAAATTATTACCAAGAAATTATGTGTGACAACCAAAATAAAGACAAGGTTTTTGCTATGGATTCCTATTTACATCATACAACAGATGGAGGAAAGAACTTTGTTAACACTGGCGAGAGCAATAAACACGTCGACAATCATGCTATTTGGATTGACCCAAACAACTCAGAACATTGGTTAGTTGGCTGTGATGGTGGTTTATATGAAACGTATAATCACGCTGCACAATGGAAGTATTATGCGAATCTGCCAATCATTCAATTTTACAAGGTCGCAACTGATAATTCAACACCATTTTACAACATTTATGGTGGAACGCAAGATAACAATTCGATGGGAGGAGCATCTGGAACAACGAATGTAACTGGTATTTTAAATTCTGATTGGTTTATCACGAATGGTGGAGATGGATTTGAATCAGCTTGTGATCCTGTTGATCCAAACATTGCTTATGCACAAGCTCAATATGGTTGGATTGTTAGATATGATAAAGCTTCTGGAGAAAAAGTTCCGATTCAACCTATGCCAGGAAAAGGAGAAGCAGCTTACCGATGGAATTGGGATTCTCCTTTATTAGTCTCGCCACACGATCATAAAACATTGTATTTTGCAGCGAATAAAGTATTCAAAACAACGAATCGTGGCGATGATTGGACAACAGTTTCACCTGATCTTTCTCAACAAATTGATCGTAACAAATTAGCGGTAATGGGACAAGTTTGGTCGATTGATGCCGTTGCGAAAAACACTTCAACTTCCATTTATGGAAATATCGTAGCGTTGGATGAGTCTCCAAAGAAAAAAGGGTTGTTGTATGCCGGAACAGATGATGGATTGATACAGGTTTCTGAAAATGACGGAACAACTTGGACGAAAATTTCAACTTTTACAGGAATTCCAGCAAACACAAGAGTGAACATGCTAACAAGTTCAATGCATGCAGAAAATGAAGTTTTTGCTGTGTTCAACAACCAACGTTCAGGTGATTTCAAACCATACGTAATGAAAAGTTCGGATAAAGGAAAAACATGGGTTTCAATCAGTTCAAATTTACCAGAAAGAGGGACAGTATATTGCATCAAACAAGATCATATTGATCCAAATTTATTGTTTGTCGGAACAGAATTCGGAGCCTATTTTTCAAACGATGGCGGTAAATTATGGACGAAACTTGCTGGTTTACCAACCATTGCCGTGTATGATTTAGACATTCAAAAAAGAGAAAATGATTTAGTTGCTGCAACATTTGGAAGAGGTTTTTATGTTTTGGACAATTACACACCGTTGCGTTCTTTAAAGCAAGAGAATTTCGACAAGAAAGCGTATTTATTTCCAATTAAAGATGCATTATTATACGTTCTAGCTGATCCATTAGGACTAGAAGGAACAGGATTCCAAGGAGCAAATATGTGGTCGGCTTCAAATTCTGAATTTGGAGCAATATTCACGTTAAATATCAAGGACGATTTCAAAACTTTAAAATCTATTCGTCAAGAAAAGGAAAAGGCGTTGGAAAAAGACAAAAAAGAGGTTATTTATCCAACATTTGATGAATTAAGAAAAGAACAACAAGAAGAAAGTGTTCAATTGATTTACGTCATTCGTGATTCGAAAGGAAAAGAAGTGAGACGATTAATTTCAGCACCTTCAAAAGGAATTTCAAGAATTGCTTGGAACTTGCGTCAAGAATCAACTGAGCCCGTGAATGTAAATGGAACGCTTAATAAGAACAACGGATTCTTGGTTCAAGCTGGGTCTTATTCAGTTGAAGTTTTGTTATTGAATAACGGAGTCATCGAAACATTGACGGAAAAAGCAAATTTTACGGTTAAAGCGTTGAACAATCAAACGTTGGTTGCATCGAATACAGAAGAATTAGACAATTTCCGTAAAGAAGTTGCGGAATTGAATAGAAGCATCAATGGTTCTTCGAATTTATTGGGTGAATCAAAAGAAAAATTGGATGCATTGAACCGTGCTTTATTAACATATCCAAACACAGATCTTAAATTGATGGAAGAAACTCGCGCATTGCGTTTAATCTACGATGAATGTGCACTTTCTCTTTGGGGAGAAGGCTTGAAAAAATCGAAAGAATTTGAAGCTGTACCGAGTATTACTGAACGTTTAGGAATGGTTGCATACATGTTGTGGGACAATACAACAGGCGTAACAAAAACACAACAAACCAATAAAGCAATCGCACAAGAAGAATATGCAGATTTCAGAAAAAAATTGGATGGAATGATTGTTAGAATCAATGCATTAGAAACAACTCTTGAAAAACAAGGAATTCCTTATATTAAAGGGAAAGATGAGAGTTGGAAAGAGGATTAAAAAAATTAAAATAGCCACAGATTCACAGATTATGCTTATTTCAATAAGAATAAAAAAGTAATTTAATCTGTGCATCTGTGGCAAACCGCTTCGCTGCAGTTGAACTGCTGCAGAATAAATAGCTTTAAAATTCTGAAAAACATTAAAGTATTCTGAACTGAAAATTTTCTATGAAGTAGTATATTACATATCAAAAGTAGGCCGCAGCAGTGCAACTGCAGCGGAGCAAAGAATTAGAAAAAAAATAAAATAGCCACAGATTCACAGATTTTATTTTTTCAATAAGAATAATAAAGTAATTTAATCTGTGCATCTGTGGCAAATATCACACCGCTTCGCTGCAGTTGAACTGCTGCAGAATAAATAGCTTTAAAATTCTGAAAAACAATAACGTATTCAGAACTGAAATTTTTCTATGAAGTAGTATAATACTTATTAAAAGTTGGCCGCAGCAGTGCAACTGCAGCGGAGCATTGAGAATTAGAAAAAAAATAAAATAGCCACAGATTCACAGATTTTATTTTTTCAATAAGAATAATAAAGTAATTTAATCTGTGCATCTGTGGCAGATATCACACTTTCTCAACTGTAGTTAAAATACTGTGGTAAAAAGCAGTTATCTTGGAACATAAAATGCCGAGTCAAGACTCGGCATTTTCTTTATTAAGTATGATATTAATATTACTCTTTGATAATTAATTTTCTAAGATCATTTTCTCCTATTCGGATAAAATATATTCCGTTAGATAAATCTGAAATATTTAACTCATTCATTCCTATTCCAGCAATTCCAGTATGAACTAATTGCCCTTCAATTGTCATGATTGTCAAACTGAATGTTTTTCCTGATCCGTTGTTGATGAACAATTTATCGCTAGCAGGATTTGGATAAGTTGTAACTAACGTTTCCACTTTCTCATTGATTCCAAGTTGCACATTATCTTCAGCGGTAATACCGTTCATTAAAACTGAAAAATCTGCTCCAATAATTACTTGATTACCAACCAAACTAATAGCATGCTCATTTAATTGTGGAATGTAAGGAACATCCAAACGAACTGTATATGTTCCAGTTTCTACATTCTGAAATTGATAATTACCATTGACATCAGAATATGTAAATGCTATTGCAACATTCGAAGCATTGAACAACTTCACCAAAGCACCAACTAACGGCTCGGTCATGACTTTCAAGTAGGTTGTATCGATGACAATGTTACCCGAAATAATACCACTTCCACTCATTACATTCAATGTATTCGAATTGATATTTCCATTATTCAAGAAACATGGCAAACCAATTGCATCAGCTGTTGTCCAAGTATCACCATTTGTGTAATATAATGGTGCAACTCCTGGGAAAAGAACTGGATCTGGTGTAAAACGAACATGATACATTCCTGTTTGTAAACTATCCGCCAAATATGTTCCGTTGGAAACAGTAATTGTTTGAACAGGTAAAGCCAATAATGTATCTTCCATCACATAATTGAATACTTCCAAAATTCCTTCCGCTGGTGAACCATTTACTGTTAAATTA
Organism: Crocinitomicaceae bacterium; assembly: GCA_044338805.1. Classification (GTDB taxonomy): domain Bacteria; phylum Bacteroidota; class Bacteroidia; order Flavobacteriales_D; family Crocinitomicaceae; genus M0103. The sequence goes on along the minus strand of JBIIWQ010000084.1, from coordinate 986 downwards.
CCATTGATGTCATTATAAGATTGTTGCTCATCCAAAAAGATTGCAGAATCAAATACGTCATCTGAGATATCCGAAATGACTAATTTAATGTGGTAAGTTGATCCAACTTGAGCAAAAAACTTTGCTTCAAATGGAGTTGTAAAACCATCATAGACAAAAAATGCGGCTGCTGGACCCGTTGAGTTATCAATATAATATTGTGGATTCACAATTTGATTCACAGAATTGATTTCAACTGCAGTTGACGTTCCAGGTAAGAAAGCAATATTTGAGCTTGGACCTGCATTTTCAGATACTAAAAATAAAAATCGGTCAGTGAAAGAAGACATAGAATATTCAGGATATTCTTCAGATGCTAATAAATATGAAAAACGAATTGTATCTGTAACTGACGGAGTAAAATCAAATTCAACGCGACAAGCATCAAAAGAAGGTGCTGAATTTCCATTTGCAAGTCCGTAATTATAAATATCATTATCGCCAGGCATTCCAAGACCAAAAGAATTAAAATAGGAAACATTACCGCCAGAATTTGCAACAATTCCAGTTGAAATAACTAATCCACTATTTAAACCAATTATTCCACCGTGTTCAAATCGACCAATAGACATTGGATTCGAAAATGATTGAACATTAGAAACTCCTTGACATTGAACACCAAAAATATTGGCGATCATCATGTCTAAAGAATTAATTGTTGAGTATTGAATTTGGGTTTGGGCTTGAGAAAAAGATGCAATAAACAAGCTAAGCGACAAGATTAATTTTATTTTCATAGTAAGAGTTGATTTGTTATCTCTTAGACTCACAAAAAAAGGAATCAGTTGCTTTAGTAATAGATTTTAGATATAAAATGCAAAAAAAACATCTGGAAACTCTGGACTTGCCTAGCTTTTCGTGAGTCTTAGTTAAGCTACTTTGCTAATGTAATTGATTTTTTTAATTCCTTGTACTTGCCATATTGATTTTTGTTGATTTGCGCTATG
>JBIIWQ010000083.1:0-7775 GCA_044338805.1 Crocinitomicaceae bacterium | reverse complement strand
CCAATAAAAAGATTGGGATCATATGTTGGAGCCGAAACCAATGCTAAAATTTCTCCAGTTGCTGGTTCAATTGCAACAATACACCCTCTTTTATTCGCTAATAATTTTTCCCCGTATGCTTGAAGAATAATGTCAATCCCCAAATTCAATGGTGGACCTTGTTTGGCAATTGTATCATATTTTCCATCAGCATAGGATTCAATGGCATTATTTAAAGCTGATGTTACGATGTATTTTATTCCTTTTCTTCCACGTAATTCCTTCTCATAAAAACGCTCTAATCCTGCGCGCCCCATGTTATTTCCAGGCTTATAAAATGGGTCTTCATCTATTTCTTCTCGATAAACTTCTGATAAATATCCAACGATATTGGCTCCGTTGGCATAAGGATAACTCCTCATACTTGTCACTTCTTCATAAAAACCAGGAAAATCTTCTAAATGAGCTGCAATCGTAGCAATTTCTTCCAAGGTCATTTCCTTCAGAAAAGGATACGCTCGAATTTTTTGATAATTCGATGAGCGTTTGCCAGTATGTTTATTCCGATAAGTCCCTTCTCCTTTTACAATTTCTTTGAATCGTTCACGCACTTCTTCTCTTGTCCAACCAATCAATTTCGCAAAAGCAACTGTATCAAAGTTTTTCATTTCAGACTCTTTCATCATGAGATTGAAATACGTTCGATTGGATACTATTTTCTTTTTATTTCGGTCAAAAAGGACTCCTCGAGGTGGGGTAATTTCTTTTCTTTTCTCAGCGATTTCTTGGGCTCTCAACGTCCAAGTTTCATCCACTACCTGCATGTAGAAAAGTCTAATAGAATAGATAATTCCGACTAATAGCGTAACTATTATAATTACATATTTTCTTCCATCAAGATTCATCGTGTATTCGGCTTAGTGACGAACATTGCTTGAAAAAGAAGGCAAAATAAGAATGATAATGGGACGCTAAACAGTGTTTTTTGGAATACATATAACATATCATCAAATCGGAAAATTTCAAGTGTAAAAAACCACAAATGATGAATGAGGAGCATGAGACCAAAAACGGAGATGAACCATCTTGTACCCATATCATACATGTTTCCTTCTTTCAAAACATCGTATCCATCTCTTGGTCCGAAGAGTTTAAAAATTGCTGGACGCAAATAGGTTACCAACAGCAAAGAGGAAGTATGTAAACCATACGTATTTGAAATGGAATCAATTGAAAGACCCATTACAAAAGCAATCAATAACATGTAAATAATTCCTAAATCAAATGGCAACAAAACAATTAACAAAGGATAAACCATAAATTGAATTCCGAAACCAATTTCCAATTGGTTCAACACTAAGACTTGCGCCGCAACTAAAACGATGAATCGTATGATATGTTTAACAACTATATTCATTCTTCTTTATCTTCTGGTATGAGCAATTCTAATTTATTTTGTTCTTCTTGGAACAGATTTTTTATAACATATACGCGTTGAATGGTTCTATAATCTTCAGAAAAACGAATTACTACATCCCAAAGAGGTTTCCCTTCAACTGGATTTAATTTTTCTACTTTCCCAACATTTAATCCTCGTGGAAAAATTCCAGAGCCACCTCTAGTAACCACTTTAGACCATCTTTTTATTTTAAGATCATTAGAAATTCCTGTTATAGAACCGCGTCTTGGATCTCTTCCGTCCCATTTCATCAACCCAAAAAGTCCAATTGGTTCAATCATCACGTCGATATTGATGTTTTCTGTCAGCACTGTTTTTACAACTGCAAAGTGCGTGCTTGATGTATGAACTATTCCAACAATTCCTTTGTCAGAAAAAACTCCCATTCCTCTCACAACTCCTTGGTCAGATCCAATATTTAAGGTAAAATAGTTATTTCTTTTTGTGCTCGTTGAGTTGATAACGGAAGCCGGAATATATTCGTATTGTTGATGAAAAAGTGTATCGTTAATTTTTGCCCATCCATTTTGCATTCTTTGGAAGCTTTGAGGCAATCGATTACGTAAACGTATATTCTCTTTTTGGAGTTTTTCGTTATTCAAGCTTAAGTTAAAATGCTTTATAATATCGTTTTGAACGGTAAGAATAAGTCCTGAAACCTTTGATGCGCTTGTTAAATATTGAGATCGTGGAAAATTTAGAAACGTAAAATAAACTGACAGGGCAAAAACCTGTAACAGTACAAAAACCAAGAATACACGGAAGCGCCTAAAGAAGGCTATCAAGTTGCGCATGCACAAAGATAAAAAAGTCCCGATAATTAATTACCAGGACTTTTAAAATTAATCTCTTATCAAGAATTGGAATTTATCAATATTTTTCAAAGCGATGCTTGTTCCTCTAGCTACAGCTCTTAATGGATCTTCAGCGATATGAACTGGTAATTTTGTTTTCGCTGAAATTCTTTTATCCAAACCTCTCAACATTGAACCACCTCCTGCAAGGTAGATTCCTGTTTTGTAGATATCTGCTGAAAGTTCTGGCGGAGTCATTTCCAATGCACTTAGAATCGCTTCTTCAATTTTTGAAATTGTTTTGTCTAACGCATGAGCAACTTCAGAATAAGTAATAATAATTTCTTTTGGAATACCTGTCATTAAATCACGTCCACGAACTGCATAATCGGGTGGTGGATTATCCAATTCAGGAATAGCTGCTCCAACTTCAATTTTAATTTGTTCTGCTGTACGTTCACCAACAAGAATGTTGTGTTGACGTCTCATATATTCTTCAATATCACTTGTGAAATCATCACCAGCAATACGAATAGATTTATCACAAACGATACCTCCAAGGGCAATGACAGCAATCTCCGAAGTTCCACCGCCGATATCAATAATCATATTTCCCATTGGTTCTTCAACATCAATTCCGATTCCGATAGCAGCAGCCATTGGTTCGTGAATCAAGTAAACTTCTTTCGCTCCAGCGTGTTCTGCTGAATCTCGAACGGCACGTTTTTCAACTTCTGTAATACCTGAAGGAATGCAAATTACCATTCTTAAAGTTGGATTGAACAAGCTTCTTCCTGGATTGATCATTTTAATCATCCCACGAATCATTTGTTCCGCACTTTGGAAATCAGCAATTACACCATCTTTTAATGGTCGCACAGTTTCAATTAACTTATGGGTTTTCCCATGCATTTGCTGCGCTTTTTTTCCAATTGCAACAATTTTCCCAGTTTGAATGTCTCTCGCAACAATTGAAGGTTCGTCAACAACCACTTTATCATTCATGATGATAAGTGTATTTGCTGTGCCTAAATCAATTGCAATTTCTTGCGTTAAAAAGCTAAATAATCCCATTTTCCAGTTCGCTTTCTTAATAGTTACTTATAATGATAGTTAGTTTGTTCGTAAAAATCGACTTTTTGTTTCATTTTTCGACCAAACTTATTTTTTTAATGTTTAAAATGTCGATTTCCTGTAAATACCATTGCCATTTTATTGGCGTTACAGTAATCGATTGATAATTGGTCTTTTATAGATCCTCCCGGTTGTATGACCGCCGTGATACCTGCTTTATCCGCTATTTCAACACAATCTGGAAAAGGGAAAAAGGCATCAGATGCCATCACTGCTCCATGCATGTCAAAATTAAATGATTTCGCTTTATGAATTGCGTGAACCAAAGCATCAACACGTGATGTTTGACCTGTTCCACTAGCCAACAACTGCTTGTTTTTAGCTAAAACGATGGTATTCGATTTAGTATGCTTCACCAATTTATTCGCAAACAACATGTCTTCAATTTCAGAAGCTGTTGGTTGTTTTTTTGTTTTGGAGTCAAGATTTTTTGCCGTTTCGGTAATTAAATCTTTTCCTTGCACTAAAACGCCGTTTAAGATTGTTCTAAACTGACGATTCGGTAAAACAACCTCTTTTTGAGCCAAAATTATTCTATTCTTTTTTGACTTTAAGATCTCCAAAGACTCAGCAGTATAACCTGGTGCGATAATTACTTCACAAAATAAATCATCCACTAATTCAGCTGTTTTTTTATCGATGGTTGTATTTGCAATTAATATTCCGCCAAAAGCACTTACAGGATCGCCTGCCAATGCATCGATATAAGCTTTTCTCAATGTCGAACGAGAAGCAATTCCGCACGCATTGTTGTGCTTTAAAATTGCGAATGTTGGCTCGTCATCTTTAAAATCCGCCATTAAATTTACAGCTGCGTCAACGTCCAACAAGTTGTTATAAGAAAGTTCTTTCCCGTGTAATTTGTCAAACATTCCATCCAAATTACCGTAAAAAATTCCGCGTTGATGTGGATTTTCTCCGTATCTTAAAACATGCGATTCTTGAATACTTTCTTTGAAAACTTCTTTTTTACCTTGGTTAAAATATTTAAAAATCTGAGAATCGTAATGTGACGTAACATTGAACGCTTCTTGAGCAAAAGTCTTTCTTTGTCCCAAAGTAGTTTCTCCATTTTGAGTAATTAATAACTCTAAAAAAGAAGCATATTCTGCTTGACAAGGAAGAATAACAACGTCTTTGTAATTTTTTGCAGCGGCACGAATCAAAGAAACACCACCGATATCAATTTTTTCAATTATTTCATCGTGACCAGATCCAGCAGCAACAGTTGCTTCAAATGGATATAAATCAACAATTACTAAATCGATTTCAGGAATTTCAAACTCAGCGATTTGTGCTTGATCTTCTTCTAAATCTCTTCGATTCAGAATTCCACCAAAAACTTTAGGATGTAACGTTTTAACACGACCACCCAAAATTGATGGATATGAAGTCAAATCTTCAACGCGCACAACTGGAATTTTCAATTCCTCAATAAAGGATTGTGTCCCTCCAGTGGAATATAGGACAACTCCATTTTTATGCAATTCTTGAACAATTGGTGCTAAACCGGTTTTGTCAAAAACAGAAATTAACGCTGATTTAATTTTTTTTGATGTACTCATCTACTGAAAATATAAGAAAGTGCAAAATTAGTCTAATTTTTCTGACCTTCAGCACTTATAAAATAAAAAATAATTAAACGTGTTTAGTAAAAACTTTAACTTTAACAAATAAATCTAGGAAACAAAAAAAATATGTCGACCATTTGCCTTGTTGAAGATGAGAAAAGTCTTTCCGACTTAATTCAAATGAATCTAGAAATGGAGGGATACGATGTTGATTCCTTTCAAAATGGGCTTGATGCATTTAAAATTGCTGACAAAATAAACAAGTACCAATTGGTTATTTTGGATGTCATGCTTCCTGAAGTTAGTGGATTAGACATTTGTAGAGAAATTCGCAAATTTTCAATGGTACCAATTTTATTTTTATCAGCGAAAGGAACCACTGAAGATAGGATTGCTGGATTGAAGTTGGGGGCAAATGATTATTTGAGCAAACCTTTTGATTTAGAGGAATTGCTGTTAAGAGTATCTGTTCTTATTGGTAAACCTATGCTAATTAAGGAAAATTTTCTTTTGAAAATTGGGAGTAAAGAAATTGATTTTGAAACATTTGAGGTAAAAGACACTGATTCGATTGATTCTTTTACCTTATCAAAAAAGGAAATTGAATTATTAAAATTATTTTCAGAAAAAGAAAATATTGTTCTTTCACGCGATGAGATATTGGATGTCGTTTGGGGAAAGGATCAGTTTCCAACATCTAGAACAATCGACAATTACATTCTTTCCTTTCGAAAATTATTTGAAGAAGATCCTAAGAATCCTGTTTTTTTCCATTCAATCAGAGCCGTAGGATATAAGTTCACAAATCCTAAATAAGCATAAATTAAGTGAACATCCAATTCGTACCGTTGCATTTTACTACTTTTGGGTTACTTAATAGGTTATGAAAGAAAAAGAACAGCAAAAACAATTACGATACGACAAGGCATATTTGAAAATGGCCGAATCATGGTCAGCCTTATCGCATTGCAGTAGGAGACAAGTCGGTGCAATTATCGTTAAAGACGATATGATTATTTCTGACGGGTATAATGGTACACCTGCAGGATTTGATAATTGTTGTGAAAATGAGCAAGGTGAAACAGAGTGGTACGTTTTACACGCTGAAGCAAATGCGATTCTTAAGGTTGCAAAATCGACAAATAATAGCAGAGATGCGATCTTATATTTAACCCTTTCTCCATGCAAAGATTGCAGTAAATTAGTGCTTCAAGCAGGAATCAAAAAAGTAGTTTTTAAAGAATTATACAAAGACACATCAGGCGTCGATTTCCTGAAAAGTGCAGGAATTGAAATTATTCAAATAGCAGATTAAATGACGGATCATAAACCAACAAAATATTATTTTCTACCCGTAGTTTTATCCTTATGTATTGCTTTAGGATTGTGGATTGGTAAATCAATGACAAATGGTATAAATAATTCCATGTCAGGAGGATCGGCGAAGTATCAAAAAATGCAAGACATTATTGATGTTTTGGATCAGCGATATGTGGATTCCTTAAACGGTGAGGCACTGTTTGAACAAACGATTTCTGATATGCTTCACAAGTTAGATCCGCACAGTAATTATATTGCTGCGAAAGATTTAGCGTTGATGAATGAATCGATTCAAGGTCAGTTTGGGGGAGTTGGAGTGCGCTTTTTCATTTTACGAGATACAATTTGCGTAACGAATGTAATTATCGGTTCGCCTTCTGATCAAGCTGGACTGAAAGCGGGAGATAAAATAATCAAAGTTGATGGGAAAAATGTTGCAAAGAAGAAAATTACGAATGAAAAAGTAATGGCTTTGTTGAAAGGGAATGAAAACACAACTGTCAATCTTCAACTTTTGCGTAATGGAAAACTTATCACTAAAAACGTTGTTCGAGGTTCAATTCCAATAGAATCTGTCATTTCAGCATATATGATTGAGCCAACAATTGGGTTCATAAAAATTGATCAATTTTCCGTTAATACATCACAAGAATTTAGAAAAGCTGCACTTTGGTTAAACCAAAAAGGAATGAAGAAACTCATTCTCGATTTGCGCAATAATGGTGGTGGAGTTTTACAATCGGCAACAGATATTGCAGATGAATTTTTGAGCAAAAATTTACCGATGCTTAAAACCAAAGGTGAACACACGAAGTCACAAATTTATCGCGCGACAGCTGGAGGAATTTTGGAATCTACAGAACTTACTATTTTGATCAATGTTAATTCTGCTTCGGCAAGTGAAATTTTGGCTGGAGCAATTCAAGACAATGATAGAGGAACAATTATCGGGAGACGATCTTTTGGTAAAGGCCTTGTGCAGGAAGATGTGAAATTACGCGACGGAAGTAATCTTCGTTTAACCATTGCTCGGTACTACACACCAACAGGAAGATGTATTCAAAAATCATACGATGCTGGATATAAAGAATACATGAGTGATCAAATGGACAGATATGATAACGGGGAATTGTATGCTCCTGACAGCACGTTGTTCGCTGATTCATTGAAATTTAAAACCCCAAAAGGTAAAATCGTTTACGGCGGTGGTGGAATAATGCCAGACATTTTTGTTCCTTTCGATTCAAGCGGAACGAGCTGGTATTTCACAGATTTACGGTTCTCTCAAGCATTCAATGCCTTTGCTTTTGACTTTGTTCAACAACGTCGAAACAAATGGAAAACAATCGAAGATTTTGATAAGAATTTTACAGTTACAGATGCGGTTTTAAATCAATTCGTGCAGTTTGCTCAGAAAGAAATCAAGATTACTAAAGACAAAGAAGGCCTTGCACATAGCAAGACCTTAATTGTAAAAACGTTGAAAGCTGAAATTGCTCGTCAGTTGTGGTTAGAAGA
>JBIIWQ010000082.1:0-7793 GCA_044338805.1 Crocinitomicaceae bacterium | reverse complement strand
AGCCTCAAAACCTAAAGTAATCAAGTCTTCAGTAATTCCCGTAGATGACCTTTCTGCAGCACGACCACCACCAAAATTCTTCTCTCCCAGATGTATCAATCCGTTTAAAAAAGTGCCATTTGTTAAAATAACAGATTTCGCAAAAACATCAATTCCTAATGACGTCTTAACCCCATTTACACTTCCACCATTAACAATTAAGCCAGTAACTGTATCTTGCCAAAAATCAATATTCAAATTTCTCTCTAACAGAAGACGCCACTCTTCCGCAAACAACATTCTATCATTTTGTGTTCTCGGTGACCACATTGCAGGACCTTTAGACATGTTCAACATCCTAAACTGAATCGCGCTTCGATCACTAACAAAACCCGAACCACCTCCTAAAGCGTCTATTTCGCGAACTATTTGACCTTTAGCAACACCACCCATAGCCGGATTGCAGCTCATTTGTGCAATCGTATTCATGTTCATCGTAATCAACAACACATTGCTTCCAAGTTTTGCAGCAGCATTAGCGGCTTCACACCCAGCATGACCACCACCAACTACAACAACATCATATTCTTTTAACATATCAAAAGTTTCACGTGAAACAAAATTACAACTTATCTATCTTGTTTCACGTGAAACATAACTATTAAGATAAAAACCTTCTTTTACTCGCATTTCTAAGGATTCCCCCTCTGTTTTATCTTTGTATCCACATAAATGTAAAACTCCATGAACACAAACACGTTTTAACTCTTTATTATACTCTTCATTCAAGGTGTTTGCATTATCAATAACACGATCAATCGAAATATATAATTCACCATTAATAATAGTGTCTATCGAATTATCAAACGTTACAATGTCTGTATAATAGTCATGGCCCAAAAACTGAACGTTCAATTCTAACAATTTTTCATCCGAAACAAAAATCAAATTAACATCACCACAGACAAAATCTTCAGCGATAATCACATTCTGCAGCCATAAAATAAAAAGTTCCGAGTCAAGACCCGGAACTTCAACATCATCTAGAAATATTTCTATCATTTATTAAAATATATATTCACACTCCTGCCTGCGTCCTCATACTCTACCTCATCAGCCAAATTTCGCATCAAATAAATGCCCCTTCCGTTTTCCTTTAACAAGTTTTCTGGAGATGTTGGGTCAGGCAAGTTTTCAAAATCAAAACCCCTACCTTGATCTTTAACGCTAAAACAAAACTCAATAGGATTGTCAGACACAAAAACATTAACCTCCATTAAAGCTTCCTTTTTGTTGCCGTGCTCTATGGCATTATTCACAGCCTCGGTCACAGCAATTAGTACATTCCCGTAGAAATCTTCATTAACACCAAGATTGTTACAAACCTTATCAACCAAAACCTCAACATGCGTTACAGCTTCAAAATCTGATGGAATAACCAATGATTCAATAATCGTAAATCCTTCTTTCATATATAACAAATATCATCAAGTCCAATTAAAAACTCTGATTGAAATATTCGTTCGCCTTATCTTTATAATACTTTCTATAAATAGGGTCTACAGAACGTAATAATTCAATTTGCTTAAGTTTTTGTTTATTATACTCATCAAATCTTATTTTGTTACCATTATTTACATTATTTCCTGAAACAGATTCTCGTTTTTCTTCAAAACCACGTTCCATTATAGCTTTTTCGCTTTCTAATAAACGTGTCATTATGTCTTTCTGGCGATTAATCATTTCATTCGAAAACTGTTTATTTATCAACGCTTTTTCTTGTTCTTCTAACTCTTTAATTAATGGGTTCAATTGGTTTCCTTTACCATTGCCTTCCTTGTTTAATTCATTTCTCATTTGCTCGAGGCGCTGTCTTATTGCCGTTTGTTCCGCTGCCATCTTCGCTACACCCTTATTACCTAACCCTTGCATACCCATACCCTCGCCACCAGGTTTATTTCCAGGTTGATCGCCAGGTTTTTCGCCGCCAGGATTCGGTCCCTTTTGCATTTGTTCTAATTGTTTCTTTAACATGGATTTCATATCGCCAGGGTTCATTGAATTACCCGGTTTTGGCTTACCTTTACCGCCAGGCTTATTACAACTTCCTTTACCCTCCATTTCACTCTTCATTTGCGCTTGCATGCTTTGTAAACTTTCGTTCAACAGCAAAGCTAAATTGTTATAGGATGTCATAACCGATTGTTGGTGTGTTCCTAAATCACGTTTACGATGTTCATCAATATCCTCCAAACTTAATTGATGATTCTCCTTAATAATCGCTAATTCTTTGTCTACAAATGAAGCAAGTTTAGGTTGTCTTTTCGCTAATTCTAAAAGGCTATCACGCACAATTAGGGTTTCGTCAATAATAGTTCTTTGCCTTCTTCCGAAACGTCTATAAGCCGGGTCATTATCGTTTATTTTGCCAAAACGTTTCATTAAATCCTCTTGATCAAAACTTAAATACATTAAACTTTCAAGAATGTTTCTCAAAGAATTAATATCTTCTTCTTGCTCCTGTTGATTCGACTCTTGTTGCGCCTGATCCAATTGTTCAGCCATCTTCTTCATTTCGTCAGCTGCTGACTTTTGACTTTCCCCAGCTTTCTTTTCTTTAGAGTTCTGTAAACCATCTTTCGAGTCTTTTAAATCCTCAGTAATCTTTTCTTGAGAATCCTCTGTGTCTCCTAACTTCATAGGGTCTGCCAAGTCTTTATTAAGTTGTTCTAATTGTTTCAAATCTTCTTTTAATTCGTTAAATTTTTTGTTCAGATCATCTTGCTTTTCGATGGAAGATTCCTTTGAAAGTTTTTCCTCTTCAATTTGTTTCTTAAGCTCTTCTTGATCTTTCGCTAATTCCTTTAACTCCTTCTCAATATCATCTATTTTTTCGTTTACTTGCAATTTTTTTAACATTTCAAGACTACGATCCATTTGTTTTTTCATGTCTTCCGAAGAATTTTCAAGGTCTTCAAGTTTATCATTAATAGACTCTTTATCGTTTTTTTCCATTAACTTTTCCAACTGATCCAATAAATCTCTAAGTTCATCATCCATCAATTCTTCAAGCAGTTTTTCAATCATATCTTGCTTCTCTAAGATTTCTTTATCCATTTCAGATAATTGATTTTTCTCTTGAGTGCTTTGGTCCATCTGTTGCTTCATGTTCTGCAAAGACTCTAAAATACTTTTCTGTTCTTCCTGTAATTGATTCACTTGATTCAGCTTATTCCAATCACTCTTTTTTGAATTCAAAACATCTTTTTGAAGCTTGTCTACATTCTTTTGGAAATCCTTCGTTCTGTTCAATAAGTCTGTCAGATTTTCTTTAATTTGTTTTTGATCTTCATCCCGGTTTTCGTTTAATTCTTCCAGAGAAGGTAACATATAGGTATAAACTTGACTTCTAGAAGATTTGCTGCCGTTTACACCATCGTTATCAGAAACAATAAAATAATACTCGATTTTATCTTTTAATTTAACTTCTTCTCTCCTAAAATCTACCGCAAAATCAAAGGGTAAATCAACACCAAAAACTTTCTTAACTGACATTTTCTTATCAATACGCTTTCCATTCTCAGAAATAATTGAATATGCAAAAGTTAAATTCTGTAAGCCATAATCATCAGAAATATTTCCTGTAAAGAATCTTAATCCATCAGAAACCGAATCTACAACTTCCTCGACTTGGATAGTAGGATAAGCATCTTTCACAACACTAATAACGAGGTTTGAGGAATCAACCTTGTTTTTATATTTATTCGAAAGCAATAATGACACATTAGAGGTGTTTACAATTCTTTTTGACACTTTAAACCATTCATTTTTAAACCTTTGAGTTTTTCCATTAAACAGAAAATCAACAAACACAGTGTTTTTTGTCATTACGCTCCATTCAATATTTGTGCCTTCTGGAACAAGAAGATCACCAGCGTTTTTAACAATTTCATCTGATTTCCCTAAGTATAAAGGGTACGTTAATTTAGCTTCTAACTTTCCAATTGTGGCTTTTCCAAACACCGATAAATCATATTGTTCACTAGTAAAATCATTTGCTACAAAATAAAACACACCCGATTCTTTCGGTTTTTTAACCAATCCTTTAAACTTGTTTTTAGAAGAACGCACCATTAAAAACTTGCCATTTTCACTAATCAAATAAACATGTTCAGGAAGTTCCTTCCCAACCAAATCCAGCTCAACAAGTAAATCTTCCCCTTCTTCTATTTCTAAATCCTTGGATTTAAGCATAAATTGAAACGGTGCTTTCTCTTTAAATTCTTTTGAATAATTAAAAACTCTTTCTGTTCCTTGCGTGAATAAACTTGGTGCCGCAATGCCAATTCCTATAAACAAAAGAAAAATTGGAATTAAATATTTAGCATATTTCTTGTTCTCTTTAATATCAATAGCACTAATAAAAGGAACAACATTAAGAGAGTTAGAGCGCTGTAATACACTTGCGCGAATCAATTCAATGTTACCCTCATTTGAATTTAAACTGTCATTTAATTGTAACGTATTCTTAAGCCTGTCTGAAATTGACGGGAAAAAAGAGCCGATAATTTCTGAAGCCTGATATCTATTAATTCGCTTTCCAAAAGAATACAACTTCATAAGAGGAACGATAAAATACTTAATAAGTATTCCAGCATTTATAAATAGAAATGTAAAAAATAAAATTGCTCTAGTTATTGAACTAAAACGTCCGAAATATTCTAACGTCGTAGTTACTAAGAAAGACAAGAAAAACACACCAATAAAAAGGATAACACCTCTTATCATTAAATTCTTATAGAACTTTCTTATAAAAGCATCTATTTGCTCCAATAAACGATCAAATGATCCCATGATAAATATTATTAAACAACTTAACCCACTAAATTAAAACTAATTCAGGAAACTATGCATTCTTTACATTAAATTAACGATACAGATCAACCATTATTTTGTTCAGAACACTTTCTTCTTCTTAACAATAATGAATGGTATAATTCTCATTACCTTTGCGTCTAAAATTCAACTAATGTCATTAGAATCAGTTCGCGTTCGTTTTGCCCCTTCACCTACAGGTCCATTACATATGGGAGGCGTAAGAACAGCATTATACAATTACCTTTTCGCAAAAAAAAATAATGGAACCTTTATTATTCGAATAGAAGATACAGACCAAAACAGGTTCGTACCTGGTGCACAAGACTATATTCTAGATGCGCTTAAATGGTGTGGAATAGAGGCAACCGAAGGTCCCGGAATAGGTGGGGATTATGGTCCATATGTTCAGTCTGAAAGAAAAGAACTGTATAGACCTTATGCAGAACAACTTGTTAGAGAAGACAAAGCCTATTATGCTTTTGATTCGGGAGAAGAATTGGATGCTATGCGTGAAAATGCAAAAATGATGGGTATGCCTAATTGGCAATATAATGTAATTACACGTGTTTCATTAAGAAATTCATTAACCTTACCACAAGACCAAGTCGACGAGCTTTTGGCAAACAACGCCCCTTATGTAATCCGCATGAAAATGCCTAGAAATGTTGATATACGTTTTGAAGATATTATCCGCGGGTGGGTTGTGGTCAACACAAACAACTTAGATGATAAAGTTCTTTTTAAAAGTGACGGAATGCCGACTTATCATTTAGCAAATATCGTCGATGATCATTTAATGAAAATTAGTCATGTCATTCGTGGTGAAGAATGGTTGCCGTCAGCGCCGTTGCATGTTATGTTATATGATGCATTTGGATGGGAAAGTCCAAAATTTGCACATTTACCGCTTTTATTAAGACCTGACGGAAATGGTAAATTGTCCAAAAGAGATGGAGATCGTTTAGGTTTTCCAGTTTTCCCGACAGATTGGACAACTGCAGAAGGTGAACTTTATTCCGGCTATAGAGAAAAAGGATATTTTAAAGGTGCTTTTATTAATATGTTGGCATTTTTAGGATGGAACCCAGGAACGCAACAAGAAATTTTTTCGTTAGATGAATTAGTCGATGCTTTTTCATTAGAAAGAGTTTCCAAATCAGGAGCGAAATTTGATCCAGACAAAACGAAGTGGTTCCAGCAACAATATTTACGTTCAACTCCAGATAACGAATTAGCTGAATTATTATCACAACATCTAAACACTGATTTTGATAAAACGAAATTAGTAACCATTTGTCGCTTAATGAAAGAACGTGCAACATTTATTCAAGATATTGCCACAGAAGGAATTTATCTTTTTGAAAAACCACTATCCTATGATGAACAAACCGTATTAAAAAAGTGGAAAGAAGAAACGCCACAATTAATGAAAGAATGGATTTCTGTTTTGTCGTCAATTCTAGAATTTAAACATGAAAAAATTGAAATTGCTTTTAAATCATTCTTAGAAGAAAAACAAGTTGGAATTGGGGCTGTTTTACAAAATTTTAGACTTTTAATAACGGGTACAGCAATGGGCCCAAGTATGTTCGAAATAGCTGAATTTTTAGGGAAAGAAGAATGCTTAGAACGTATGAATCAAGGACTTATAAACATAGAAAAAATCAAAAATAATTAATGAAACACACAATTGAGGTAAATGGAATAAAAATTTACGCTTATCACGGTTGCTTGCCTGAAGAAGGGAAAATTGGCGGGCACTACAGTGTTGATGTTATGTTAAACACAGATTTCTCAGAAGCGGCAAATACAGACGATTTAAATAAAACAATAGATTATTGTGATGTGAATAAAATAGTCGTTGAAGAAATGGCCATACCATCAAAATTAATAGAACACGTTGGACAACGAATCGTTAATCGTTTAAAATCAGAAATTAACACTATTGGACACATTCGCTTAAAACTTACCAAAATTTGTCCTCCAATAAATGGTGATGTTCAAAACGTAGCAATAATTATAGAAGAGCATTAATTTCGTTTTTTTTCTTACATTTGCATTTCAAAACGGTCTCGTGGCCGAGCGGTTAGGCACCGGTCTGCAAAACCGTCGACTCCGGTTCGAATCCGGACGAGACCTCAAAAACAATCAGTTAAACCCTTAGACTATAACAGTTTAAGGGTTTTTTGTTTAATGCTTTACCCGACATTTTACCCGTTATTTCAATGTTTACTATATTCCATTGCGCGTAACAGATAGTCAGATATAATTAAAAAAAATTAATAATAATTAATTCTATACGCGAAACAGATAGTACAATATGCATTGAAAAAAGTATTGATTAATCAAATACACACACGCGTAATGACTCCAAGTTATGAATTAAAAAAGATTAATTAATTAATTCTATACGCGTAATAGATAGTCCTATATGAAATAGATACGCGTTAGATAGTCGGATTTAATTAAAAAAGTATTCATTAATGATTCCATACGCGCGTTAGATAGTCACATATGATTAATAAAAGTATTAATTAATTAATCTTCGTTCAATAGTTCTTTTAGTTCCTCAGTTGTAAATTCTGAGAAGTCGAAAAGTTGTTGTGTTTCTTCGATTTGTTGAATAGGCGCACCGTATGCACTATCTAAGACGGCCTTATAGGCGTTCGTATCTTCTTTTAATATTGCTTTATTGATTTGTGCCTGGTGCATACGCAATTCATTATCATCTAATTCTAACAATTCTCGAATGATAGTTGAACGGTTACGCGTTCCTTTTTTGCGCCCATTATTCAACGGTTGGTATTCAGTACTAAAAGGTTTCAAATTATCTAATCGGTTGGCCATGATTCACGTTATTTTCACGTTAAATGTGATTAATACAAAAGTATAACAATTCGTTAATATTTTAACATGTCATGAAGGTATCAATTATG
>JBIIWQ010000081.1:0-7807 GCA_044338805.1 Crocinitomicaceae bacterium | reverse complement strand
AGATTAATTATGAATCCATAGTTTGATCCTTAAATCGTCCTTTCCTGTTCTTACCTGTATATCAAGAATCCAATTATAACAATAAGTGAAGGGATGATTTTAATTTTAATTTATTTTTATTGTGCGAAAAGTACTATTCCATCTGAAAATTACAGAATTAAAGTTAAGAATTGATTGCTGATTCTCATTTTTCATTAATTATGACTTAAATTCTTGAATAAAATCTTCCTTCGATAGAATAGGTAATGAAATATGCTGATGAATATATTTTGCTCCCGCTTTTTCACAGTAATATTCCCACGTTTTATCCATGGCCCCGTATTCTAAATTAGTGGTCAAAATCTCATCTCCAGGATTAAGTAGTAGATTTTTTGCCAGAATATTGAAAGCATGTGTCGGATTTGGAACAAATATTAAATCTTCAGCATTGCAGTTAATATAAGTAGCCAAAGCTTCTTTTTATTTTTTTAAATAATCATAACCATCAACAGTGATAAACTGAACTGGTTCTTTTTCGAGCAGGCATTGCCATTTGATATAATCATCAAATATTTCTTTTGGACAAGCACCGAAAGAGCCGAAGTTGAGAAAGGTAATTTCTTTGTCAAGTAAAAAAAGATTTTTCATTTTAATATATTTCTTTTGCTAAAATACAGGATTGCATAAATAATAAGACTTTCATTGTTCAATTATATTCCAAATTTTTGTCAATCGTGATTTTCAAATTTCTTTTGGCACGATAGTGTCATTTAAAAAAAAGCTTATCTTCGTAACGCGATTACCAAACCAATAGCAGTTTTAATTATTAATTAAATTTACTAGTACGCATGGCAATGAAATTTTTTATCATTACTGTATTTATGGGGGTCGCAGGATTCTCTTCAGTAAAAGCCCAAGACTCAATTGTAAAAGCCAAAATTTTAGATGATGGCTCCCAAAATGCAGAGAAATTTTACAACAGTGGAATTCATTATTTTCAAGAAAAGAATTATAAAGCTGCATTATTGGAATTTGATCAAGCCATTACCTTAAAAGCTGATTTCGATAAAGCCTATTACAATAGAGGAAATACGAAGTTTGAGTTAGCAGATTATAAAGGTTCAATGGAAGATTATTCCATGGCATTGAATATAAGTCAACAAAGTGAATATTTCTTTGGTAGAGCGCAAGTTAAAGCTGTTACAACTGATAAGGCTGGTGCGTTGGAAGATTATTCTTCTGCAATTCAAATGAATACAGGTTATTTTCAAGCGTTCTATTATAGAGGTGTCATCAAATTTGAAACAGAAGATTATCAAGGTGCAATAACTGATTTTACTGAGGCAATCAAATTTAATAATGAATATGCATATGCATTTAATGATAGAGGTAGTGCAAAACTTCAAATCAAGGATTTGGATGGTGCAATATTCGATTACAAAAAAGCACTTGCCATTAATCCAAACATGCCATTCACGTTGAATAACATGGCAAGTGCCAAAAGAAAAAAAGCGGATTATAAAGGTGCAATTGAAGATTATTCTTCTGCAATCAAATTAAAAGGAGATTACTATGTTGCCTACACAAATCGTGGAAGTGCAAAGATTGATGCTGGAGATTTTAAAGGTGCAATCGATGATTTTACAAAAGCATTACAATTAAAGAGTGATTATGCTTTTGCAATGAATAATCGTGCAACTGCCAAATATAAATTGAAAGATTATCAAGGTAGTATTGACGATTGCACGAAAGCTATTCAAATTGATGCGAATTATGGTTATGCTTATTTGAACCGTGGAATCGCAAAAGAAATGTTGAAAGACTTTTCTGGTGCTTGTTCTGATTGGAAAAAAGCAATTGAATTAGGCGTTGAGACAGCGAAAAATTACTCGTCAGATTGTAAATAAGCATTTTAAGAATTTTTGAAGAAAAACGATTATGAAAAACATCATATATACATCAAAAAATACATTTTTAGTCGCATTATTTCTTGTGATTTCAAATGTGCTATTAGCTCAAAATATTGAATTCACAAAGGAATTTTTTAAGGAAGATAAAGACGGCTTGAAAGTAGCCAAAGACAATATTGAAAAAGGAGATGCATTTTTTAACGAAGGAGCCATCTACTTTAAACAAGCAATAGAACCTTATTTAGCAGCGAATAAATTCAACCCAAATAATGCACTTTTGAATTACAAATTAGGACAGTGCTACTTAGCGTCAAGTTTTAAATTAAAAGCAATTCCATTTTTGGAAAAAGCCCAACAACTTAACCCAATGGTAGATTCATATTTGAATTACTACTTAGGAAAAGCGTACCATTTGGATATGCAATGGGATAAAGCAGTAAAGGAATTTTCTGTTTTTCAAAAAAGTGTTAATTCAAATGAAAATCCTGAGGCAATAATTGAAACGACAAAATTCATCAAAGAATGTTATGTTGGTAAGGAACTTTCCCAAAAACCTATTCGTGTATTTATTGACAATCTTGGTAAAGAAGTTAATTCACAATATACTGATTATGGTCCGGTGATTTCTGCTGACGAATCTGTTTTATTATTCACTTCTCGTCGTCCAAATACTGTTGGGGGCGGAATTGATCCAGGAATTAATGAGTATTTTGAAGATATTTATATTTCGTACAATCAAGGTAACGGTAAATGGTCAAGTGCTGCGAATATGGGAGAACCAGTTAATACAACTGACCATGATGCCAATTCAGGCTTATCCGCTGATGGAACAAAATTTCTTATTTACATCGGTAAAAATAACGGGGATTTATATGAATCTGAATTGGTTGGAACTGCATGGAGTAAGCCGGAAGCAATGAATAAAAACATTAACGGTGATAAAAGTCACGAATCATCTGCTTGTTATTCTCCAGATGGAAAAGCTGTTTATTTTGTTTCTGACAAACCAGGTGGAATTGGTGATAGAGATATTTATATTTCATACAAAGATGAAAAAGGAAAGTGGGGAGAAGCGAAAAATCTTGGAACGACTGTCAATACGAAATATGGAGAAGAAGGTGTTTTCATTCACCCTGATGGTAAGACACTTTATTTTAGTTCTCAAGGACACAAAGGAATGGGTGGCTACGACATCTACAAAACGATTTACAATGATAGTCTGAAAACGTGGTCAACACCAGAAAACATCGGATATCCAGTGAATACGCCTGATGATGATGTCTTTTTTGTTGTATCAGCAAGTGGTAGACATGGTTATTACACATCATTTAATCCAAATGGTTTTGGAGAAAAAGATTTGTACTTAATCACCTTTTTAGGAGCCGAAAAACCAATGGTTCAGAACAATGAAGATAATTTGATTGCAAGTCAAGCAGCGCCTGTTAAGGAAATTGTTGTTGCACCAGTGATGGATATTCAAGAAGCGAAATTAACAATCTTAAAAGGTGTAATTACAGATGCTTTATCAGGAAAACCATTATCCGCAACCATTGAAATAATTGACAATCAAATGAATCAAGTAATTGCGACGTTTACATCAAATAGTTCAACAGGAAAGTATTTAGTTTCATTGCCTGCTGGTAAAAACTACGGAATTGCTGTTAAAAAAGAAGGATACTTGTTTCATTCAGAAAACTTTGACATTCCAAATACAGCAGCATTCCAAGAAGTAACGAAAGATGTTGAATTGAAAAATATCGCAGTTGGAAGTAAAATCATTCTGAAAAACATCTTCTTTGACTTTGATAAAGCGACACTGCGTCCAGAATCAACAAATGAATTGCAACGATTAACAAAACTGTTAATTGATGTTCCAACATTGAAAATCGAAATTTCTGGTCACACCGATTCGAAAGGAGCAAATGAATATAACCTTGCCTTGTCTGATAATAGAGCAAAAGCTGTTGTCAACTACTTGATAAAAGCTGGAATTGCCGCAAATAGGCTGACTTCAAAAGGATATGGTGAAGAACAACCTATTTCAACAAACGATACAGATGAGGGACGTCAATTAAATCGACGTACTGAATTTAAGATTATAAGCATGTAAGAATTTTGATGTTCTTTTTAAAGGCCCTGAGTTTTCAGGGCCTTTTTTATTTGTTAACTTAGCTCAATTAAGAAATCAATGTAACATTGGTAACTTTTTAGTTAATTTTAAAAAGCCAACTTTGCAATAGAAAATTATAAGTTGAAAAAATAGATGGATATTTTAGCGTACGTTTTAGCTGTTTTTGTAGGGATTTCTTTAGGGTTAGTAGGGAGTGGTGGTTCTATATTAACTGTCCCAATTCTTGTGATGATCATGGGAATTGATGCAACGTTGGCAACAGCTTATTCCCTTTTCATTGTTGGAACAACAGCTTTGGTAGGTGGAATTAAAAGTGCACTTGAAAAACGAGTTGAATTTAAAACTACATTGATTTTTGGCGTTCCTTCAATCATCGCCGTGTATTTTACAAGGGGATTTGTTTTGCCACAAATTCCAGATTCAGTGATGACAATTGGTGGTTTGGAAATTACAAAGTCAATATTATTAATGTTGCTTTTTGCAATAGTAATGATTGGCGCCTCTTATTCCATGATTAAGCCTCTCAAAAAGGATTTAGATTTAGGTTTTATTCCACCGGTGAATTACACGCTGATTTTTATTCAAAGTATTTTCATTGGATTTATAACTGGTTTGGTTGGAGCTGGGGGTGGATTTCTAATTATTCCAGCGTTGATTCTATTTGCACATATTCCTATGAAAAAAGCAATTGGAACTTCATTATTAATTATAACCACCAATTCAGCTATTGGTTTTATGAGCGTTTTGAAATCAGATTATATAATTGATTGGACTTTACTGAGTATTTTCACAACTGCTTCAGTTATTGGGATTTTCATCGGATTTAAATTGTCTAAAAAAATAGCAGGAGAAAAATTGAAAAAGGGATTTGGATATTTTATCCTGCTCATGGGAATTTATATTATTCTAAATGAAATTTTCATGAAAGGATAATTTCATTTTTACTTTTTTTTATTAGAACTTTGAATAGCGATTGTAGATAAAACACACAAACAACAGAAATGAAAATAGAACAAATATACACAGGATGCTTGGCGCAAGGAGCGTATTACATTACATCAAATGGTGAAGCAGTGATCATTGATCCATTGAGAGAAATCGAACCTTATATTGAACGTGCGAACAAAGACAATGTTAAAATAAAATATATTCTTGAGACGCACTTTCATGCTGATTTTGTGAGCGGTCACGTCGATTTAGCTAAAGCGACTGGAGGAACTATTGTTTATGGCCCAAATGCAAAAACAACCTATGAATCTCACGTTGCTGAAGATGGTGAAATATTGAGTTTTGGGAATATGAAAATTAAAGTTTTGCATACTCCAGGGCACACGATGGAAAGTTCTTGTTTCTTATTACAAGATGAGAAAGGAGTTGATCAAGCATTGTTTTCTGGTGATACCTTGTTTATTGGAGATGTTGGAAGACCAGATCTTGCGCAAAAAGCAGCATCAATGACACAAGAACAATTAGCTGCTACTTTATTCCATTCGTTGAGAAATAAAGTAATGACATTGGCCGATGAAGTTGTTGTTTACCCAGCTCATGGAGCAGGAAGTTCTTGTGGTAAAAACATGAGTAAAGAAACAGTAAGTACGATTGGTGAACAAAAAAAGCTGAATTATGCGTTGCGTGCCGACATGACCGAATCAGAATTTGTTAAAGAAGTTACTGATGGTTTATTACCTCCGCCAGGATATTTTGGTATGAATGTCATGATGAATAAATCTGGCTATGAAGATATCGAAGTTGTCATGAAAAGAGGGATGCAAGCATTAGATCCAGATGCTTTTGAGGCTGCAGCAAATGAAACCGATTCTATCGTATTAGATACAAGAAATGCGCAAGTATTTTCTGAAGGATTTGTTCCTAATAGTATTAATATTGGATTAGATGGCCAATTTGCTCCTTGGGTTGGAGCTTTGTTACCAAATATCAAACAAGAAATTCTTATTATTTGTGAAGTTGGTCACGAAAAAGAAACTGTTAAAAGACTCGCACGAGTTGGTTACGATAATGTGATAGGTTATTTAAATGGTGGTTTTGATGCATGGAAATCAACTGGAAAAGAGATTGATACTGTAACACGAATTTCAGCAGAGGAATTTGCACTAAAATTCAATGATAAACCAAAAATCATAGACGTTAGAAAACCGGGTGAATTTGCTGCAGAACATGTTGACGGAGCAGACAGTATTCCTTTGGATTTCATCAATGAAGACATGGCGCAATTCCCTAAAGATAAACCATTCATCATTCATTGCGCTGGTGGATATAGAAGTATGATTGCAGCTTCGATATTAAAATCAAGAGGTTATGATAACTTCATTGAAGTAGCTGGTGGATTTAGTGCAATTGCAAAAACAAATGTGCCAAAAACAGATTATGTTTGTCCAAGTACATTGCGAAAAGCTTAAAGGCAATGCCAAACAATCTAGTGGATATATCTATAACAGTAGAACTTGTTCAATCGATTTTAAAACCGCGAGACAAGGATACCCATAAAGGAACTTATGGTCATGCACTTATAATTGCTGGAAGCGAAGGTGTTATGGGTGCTGCCGTTCTTGCTTCGAAAGCGTGTTTAAGAAGTGGGGCTGGATTAGTAACTGTTCATGTTCCAATTTGTGGAGTTGAAATTCTTCAAACTTCTATTCCAGAAGCAATGATAAGTAGTGATGCAAAAAAGTCTTTTTTTACAGATGATGTGAATATCGAAAAATATACGGTTGTTGCTGTTGGACCCGGAATAGGAGCCAATTCTTTAACTCAAAATGCAATGCATACATTATTAAAAAAAGTTAAATCACCAATGGTGCTAGACGCTGATGGATTAAATTGTTTGACCTTGAACAAAGAATGGTTTTCATTGATTCCAAAAGATTCGATTCTAACGCCACATCCAAAAGAATTTGAAAGATTAGTAGGAACGTGGGAAAACGATGAGCAAAAAATTGAAAAATTGAAATCATTTTCAAATCAATTGGAAGTTATTGTTGTTTTAAAAGGTTCAAATACGCTCATTTCAGTTCCGGGAGGAAAGTTGTATCAAAATTCAACTGGAAATCCTGGAATGGCAAAGGGTGGAAGTGGAGATGTGCTGACTGGAATGATAACAGCATTTTTAGCACAAGGCTATTCGTCAGAGGAATCAGCTATTCTTGGAGTTTACATTCATGGATTAGCGGGTGATTTGGCGGTGAAAGAATTTTCAGAATATAGTTTGTTGGCAACAGATCTCATTGAATTTATTCCAAAAGCATTTTTAAAATTGATTATGAAGGACAGCAATTAATTGTATTCTAATAGGTTAATCAAGTACAATTTCTTCCTTTTCTTTCATCAATATTTTGTCAATTCGCAATCCATCCACATCGACAATTTCAAAATAGTATTTTTCAAATTCGAAATTTCCTCCAGCAACAGGAATTGCTTTAAGGTTTTCTAATACAAAACCTGCAATTGTCGTGTATTTCGAGATATTATCTTCAATCACTTCTCGTTGGAAATATTGATTCAATTCATAAATCAATGTTTTACCATTGATCAAATAACTGCCATCAGTGCGTTCAACGATATCTAATTCGTCCACTTCATCTTCATCTGGCAAATCACCAACTATTGCTTCAATTAAATCATGTAACGTGATAATTCCGACAACGCTTCCATATTCATCTATGACAGTTCCAATATATTGCTTTTTGCTTTTAAACAAGCTTAAAATATTGAAAGCAGGTGTGTTTTGGATAATGTAAATTGGAGCTTCAAAAATATCATAGATCTTAAA
>JBIIWQ010000080.1:0-7814 GCA_044338805.1 Crocinitomicaceae bacterium | reverse complement strand
TTATCTGAGTTAGATTCAAATCATTCACTGTTAATGGACCAATTACCACTTCTATAGACATCGTATCATCTCCACATTCATTTGATGAGATTAACTGAACAGTATAAGTCCCAGCAGTTAGATAAGCATGTAATGGGTTTATTTCATATGAAGTAGACCCATCATCAAAATTCCATTCATAATTAGTACTTCTCCAACTATCATTTAAGAATTGAACTGAATTCCCTGAAACTGTATACTGAAAATCAGCAATTGAAATCTCTTCTTTCGCTCTTAAATGCCATGTTTGCAAACTATCTAAAACACACAAAGCGGCAGCAGTTTGCAATGCATTGACTGTCACCAAATCTAAACCAGCAGTATAGCTTGCTCCAACTGGCGTTTTTCTGAAAACTGATGCATAAAAAGTACATGCTGCCAAATACGTTCCTTCAATACTTGGATGCGACCCATCTGCAGTATACAAATTTATCGTTGGATAATTGTCTCGTATATATTTCCATGCAACGGCAACAGGGGCAACAGAAGCTTGAGCAGAATCCGTAATTCGCATATAAGCATTTCTCAAACGACCATTCATTTTATCAAAAGTGTTAATTGAATCCCATTGAGGATCACCAACTTGTCTTCCCCAACTCATAAAATAAAGCGATTGAGAACAATATGAATTTGCATAAACACTATCTGCAATTTGCACGGCAGGAGGTAATGTATTTATATTTACTTGACTTGTTTCGAAAGATGGTTCTTGACTTTGACCTTGTATCACGACAAAATCCCATGGTTTTGAATGAATTTTAGAAAATGTAATTGGATCATTTACATGATTTTGAAAAGTAAAACCACCGTTCGTTTTAGAATCAACCGTCACCTCATCTCCTAACGAAGTGGTTAAATTTGAAAAAATCGTTGGCAAATCATTTACGTAGGTATAACTGTTCCCAATAAAAAGTACAGAAACACTGTCTTGTGCGTACATTAATCCCGTTGAAAAAAAGATGAAAAGAGAGGCGATTTTATTCATAAATTTTTATTTGTTTAGAAATTTGACTAATTTGGAAATACAAAGTTGCTTTGTCATGAAGTTTGTTTTTGTACCTTTAATGGATTTCTAAAAACTCTTTTTTCGGTTTATACACGTCAAATATGCAGAAATTAATTTTAACATCAAGTTTATTATTGCTGTTTTTCAGTCAATTGAAGGCTCAATTCAATTTTGAATATTCTGACTCAATTGTTGTTAAAATTGGCTCTGACACATCAAAATTAGCTTGGTCTGGAGGATTAAATTATGTACAATTTTCTGATTTTGATTTTGATTTCGATGGAGATCTAGACTTATTTGTATTTGACAAAAGTAGTGACAATATTCGTGTATTTCTGCAAGAAACAATTGCAGGGATAAAACAATATAAATTAAAATACAATGCCCAAACTTCTTTTCCAACAGACTTAAGATACCGCGCAATGATGGTTGATTATGACAATGATGGAAGAAAAGACCTTTTCGCTTATGGGATTGGAGGAATAAAAGTCTATCGAAATGTTGGCGACATAACAAACGGAATTCAATGGGTTGTCGCCAAAAATTTACTGTATTCTGATTATTGGGGTTCGAATTTAAATTTATATGTGAGTTCTTCTGATATTCCAGCGCTTGTAGATGTTGAAGGAGATGGAGATTTAGATATTCTAACTTATCATATCAGTGGTGAGCATTTAGAATACCACCAAAATCAAAGCATGGAATTGTATGGTATCCCTGATTCTTTAGAGTTTGTTCTAAAAAATCAATGTTGGGGCGGCTATCGTGAGGATTTAAGCACGAATAGTGTTTATTTGAACGATACTGCTTTGGAATGCACAACAGGAAATGTGCCTGGAGCGGAATTCCCTGTATTTGACAATTCAACTCAAGAAAAAAAACCTACAGGTTTTGAAGCGAAGCATGCAGGATCAACTATTTTAGCAATTGACATTGATAATTCAGGTGTTTTAGATTTAATCTTGGGTGATGTTTCGTATCCAAATTTGAATTTATTAATAAATGGAGGATCTGCACCTAACACAAATTCACTTATTATTAGTGTTGATGGGTCTTTTCCAAGTAATTCATTACCTGCTAACATTCAAGTTTTTCCAGCAGCATTTTGGGTTGATACCGATTTTGATGGTAAAAAGGATTTAATTGTTGGTGCGAATGCTAAAAACATTTCTGAAAACGAGACAAGTGTATTGCATTACAAAAATGTAGGCTCAAATAGTAATCCATTGTTTTCATACCAAGTAAATGACTTTCTCCAAAACGAAATGATTGAACATGGAACGGGCAGTATTCCAACTTTTTTTGACTTCGACCAAGATGGTTTAGAAGACCTTTTTGTATCGAATTTTTTCAGATACAAACCAACTTTAAATAAGGAAGGAAGTATTGCTTACTACAAAAATACTGGAACAACCACTAATCCAATATTTACTTTTATTGATAATGATTTTTTGAATTTGACTTCATCCACTTATGGATTAAGAATGATACCCACGTTCGGAGATTTAGACAATGATGGCGATAAAGATTTAATTCTAGGACTAGAAAATGGAACGTTGGTTTATTATCAAAATACGAGTATTGCTCCAGCTATTTCATTTGCGGCACCAATTCTTAATTATAGTGACAATTCAGGAGGAATAATTTCAGCTGGACAATATGCCTCACCGCAACTCTTTGATTTGAACCAAGATAATTTATTGGATCTAATTATTGGAAAGAAAACAGGTGAGCTCCTCTATTATCAAAATATTGGAACAGCTTTCATACCTAGTTTTAAATTATTAAATGATACATTGGGAAATATCGACATTGCGACTACATCACCTGATGGATATCCTGTTCCTCATTTCTTCAAAGAAAATAACACGCTGTATTTATTTTTGGGAGGAATAGATGGAAAACTGCGTTACTATAATACTATTGAAACAAATTTACTTTCGGGAACTAGCTTTAATTTGGTGTCTGATAATTTCTTGAACTTAAATGTTGGCGCGTACAGTTCTTTTCATGTAAATGATTTAGATCAAGATGGCTATTTAGATTTATTTGTAGGGCAAGACCTAGGTGGATTATATCATTTTGAAGTCAATCCGAATAGTCAATCTGATGTTGAAGAATTGAAAAATGAATTTGACCTTATCATCTATCCAAATCCAACAGATGGAACGATAACTATTTATTCAGAAAAAGCGGAAGTTCTTTCATTTATAGTTGTTGATCTCTATGGCAATGAAGTTGTTTCAAAGCAAGAGTTCATGCATTCTACTAATTTAGATTTAACAGCTTTTTCAAATGGAATTTATCTCGTAATTCTTGAGAATGATTTTGGGGATAGATTAGTGAAAAGGATAGTGAAAAAATGAAATTCGTAATTCGTGATCCTTTTTGAAACACATAGACACATAGGCCACATAGTTTTCATAAATTCGTGATTCTATTTGAAACACTTAGCGGTGCACTGAGTTTATCGAAGTGGCACGTTGATTACAGAGGAGTATAAGATAAGTTACATAAACTTGTAATTCGCAACTTGTAATTCGTAATTCGTGATCCTTTTTGAAACACATAGACACATAGACACATAGGCCACATAGTTTTCAAAAATTTAAAATTTGAATATTTGAAATTCTCAAATTCTCAAATTAAAAAAATCAATTCCAAATAATCTTTATTTTCAGAATAACTCAATTTCGGTTCATCCCAAAAAATGCCATACATCGTTGATCCACTTCCTGACATTGAAGCATAAATCGCACCTTCATGATACAATTGCTCTTTGATTTGACCTAGTTCAGGATGATTTTTAAATGCACTCGATTCAAAATCATTTTTTAATTCTTCCCTCCAATTCAAAATTGGGCCTTCAATAATTGATTTTACAGATAGCTGATTTTCATTGAAAACGATTCCATCATATGCTTCTTTCGTTCCAATATGAATTCCCGGATTGACTAATTTAAGGTAATAACCTTTCAAATTTAAATTACACGAATATAAGACTTCTCCTCTACCTTTTGCTATTTGTGCTTCGTTTCTTATAAAGAATGGGCAATCAGAGCCAAGTGTTGCAGCGAGTTCTTGAAGATCTTCAATAGAACAATTTAATTGATATAAATCGTTGATTCCTTTGAGTACAAAAGCAGCATCAGCAGACCCTCCTCCTAATCCAGCTCCCATAGGGATTTCTTTGCGCAAATGAATGTAAACTGGCAGAATAGCGAACTTTTCAACCATCAAACGATATGCTTTGACACACAAGTTATCTTCCAAAGAACCTGGGATTGAATTTCCTGTTTGAATAAACGAAAACTCTTTTGCCGGCAGTATTTCCAATATATCCGTAAACGGTATAGGCAGCATGCATGAATCCAATTCATGATAGTTGTCAGTGCGCTTATGCAACACGTTCAAACCAAGATTTATCTTTGCCGGTGGAAATAATATCATATAACAAAAGTAGAAGAACTAAACTATTTTCGTAACTTTCGCCTCTCAAATATGAATAATTATGTCAGTTTATTTAGATTTCGAAGAGCCACTTAAGGCATTAGAAGAACAAATCGAGCAAACCAAAGAAATTGGGGCAAGCACGGAAGTTGATATGTCTGATAAAATCAACGAGTTAGAAAAAGTACTTGTTGATAAAACAAAAGAAATTTTCTCTGGATTGACTCCTTGGCAACGTGTTCAATTATCGCGTCATCCAGACAGACCTTATACATTGGCTTATATCAATGCAATAACAGACAATCAATTTCAAGAATTACACGGTGATCGCAGTGTTAAAGACGACAAAGCGATGATTGGTGGTTTTGGATTAATTGATGATCAAACAGTTATGTTTATTGGTCAACAAAAAGGGATTAATACAAAAATGCGCCAATACAGAAACTTTGGGATGCCAAATCCTGAAGGATACCGTAAAGCGTTGCGATTGATGAAAATGGCAGAAAAATTCAATAAACCTATTGTCACTTTTATTGATACTCCAGGAGCTTATCCAGGATTAGAAGCTGAAGAAAGAGGTCAAGGTGAAGCAATTGCGCGTAATATTTATGAAATGATGCGCTTGAAAGTTCCTGTGATTTGTATTATCATCGGAGAAGGTGCTTCAGGTGGAGCTTTAGGAATTGGTGTGGGCGACAAAGTTGTGATGTTAGAAAACACATGGTATTCTGTCATTTCTCCTGAATCATGTTCTTCCATCTTATGGAGATCTTGGGATTACAAAGAAAAAGCTGCTGACGCATTGAAATTGACTTCAACAGACATGAAGAAAAATGGTTTAGTTGATGAAGTTATCAAAGAACCGTTGAATGGTGCTCACAGAAGTCAAGAAGAAATGTTTGCCATCGTTAAAAAGAATATTAAAAAATATATTACAGAATTAGAAGTATTGAGTCCTGAAGTTCGCATCAATGATCGAATAGAAAAATTCAATAAAATGGGCGTTTGGAAATAATTTCAATCTACATCAAACTAATTTAAACTCTTGATAAGAAAGGATTCGTTCTTTAAAATCAAGAGTTTTTTTTTTGCTTATTTTTAAATAAAACCGTTGAATGAATTTTAGAAAACTATTTTCAATAATTAGCGCAATTACACTGATTTTAATTAGTTGCGAAACTGAAAATGAATTTAAAAATCCGAAAGATTTTATGTCCTTTTCACAAGAATTCTTGCTTCAACAAAAATCTGGCAATGAAACAGACGCTTTTATTGATACATTAAAAAATTTAGATAACGCAA
Organism: Crocinitomicaceae bacterium; assembly: GCA_044338805.1. Taxonomy (GTDB): domain Bacteria; phylum Bacteroidota; class Bacteroidia; order Flavobacteriales_D; family Crocinitomicaceae; genus M0103. The sequence goes on along the minus strand of JBIIWQ010000080.1, from coordinate 2,017 downwards.
AATTGATTGCTTCTTTAAATTCAGACGAGAAGAAAATTGCTTTTTGGCTAAATTGCTACAATGCTTTGGTTCAACATAAAATTTCAAAAGATTCTACTTTATTTAAAAGTAAAAAAGAATTCTTCGAAGGTCAAAGTATCACTATAGGTGGAGAGAAAATGAGCTTGAATTCAATTGAAAATGGAATATTGAGACTTCAAACTGAAAGTAAGAACGAAAGCTTATTTAAACAATTACGCCCAACAAAACTGGATTATCGAATTCACTTCGCATTAAATTGTGGTGCAAATTCTTGTCCACCAATTGCTTTTTATGATCCAAATAACCTCGAACAACAATTAACCCTTGCTGAAAAATCATTTGTAAAAAGCACTTCAAGTTATGACACAGCTAAAAATGAAGTGGAAATTAGTGAACTCTTTAAATGGTATGAAGCTGATTTTAATGGCGAAAAGGAAATTATTCAACTGTTAAAAAGAAATCAAATAATTCCACTTTGGGTAAATCCTAAAATCACTTATTCTCATTATAACTGGGAATTAGAGTTAAATAATTTTTCAAAGTAAGTATGCAAATAGCGGTTATTATTCCTGCATTTAATGAAGAGAAATCTATTGGAAAAGTTGTAAATGCAATTCCAAAAGATCTTGTTCAAACAATAATTGTTGTAAATAATAATTCAACTGACGACACAATTAATGTCGCAAATTCAGCCGGAGCAATTGTTCTAACAGAAAATAGAAAAGGTTATGGTTGGGCTTGCTTAAAAGGAATGGATTATTTAAAAAATCAATCTCCAGATATTGTCGTTTTTTTAGACGGTGATTTTTCTGACTATCCAGAAGAAATAATTCACTTAATCGAACCTATTATCAATCAAAACATGGACATGGTAATTGGTTCGCGTGTTTTAGGAAAACGTGAAAAAGGTTCATTACTTCCTCAACAACGATTCGGTAATTGGTTGGCAACAAAATTAATCCGACTTTTTTATGGAGCGACGTTCACAGATCTTGGACCTTTTCGAGCTATTCGATACGATAAGCTAATAGCACTTAATATGGCTGACAAAACATATGGCTGGACAATAGAAATGCAGATAAAAGCAGCAAAGAAAAAGTACCATTTTTGTGAGGTTCCAGTGAGTTATAGGAAGAGAATTGGCGTGTCAAAAGTATCAGGAACAATAAAAGGTACACTACTCGCCGGAATTAAAATTATATTTGCTGTTTTTAAATACCGATTTTAGCTAACTTTGGTCGCTTTTCGTTTTTATATTAATTGAATACTTATATGAATAGAATACAATTTGTAATTTTCGCCCTTCTTTTTTCAATTTCAGTTCAGGCTCAAACCTCTAAAATTGTTACAGGAACATTAGTTGATCAACGAACTAATGGTGAAGCAGAAAAAGTTGAGTTAACACTTACTAGCACTTCGGGTAAAGCAAAATTCACAACGGAATCTGACGGTGATGGAAAATTTGTTTTCAAGAATATCCCATTTGGAAAATACAAATTGCATGTGACTGATAAAGATTACATGGATATCAAGCAAGATGTTGAATTGAATGAAGACCATGCTAATAATTTTACTTTCGGAACACCAATTCCAGTTTCTTTAAAAGTTTCTTGGTTATTTAATTGGGGAGATCGAAAAATCACTAATGCAACAGGAAAAACAATCATTAAAGAGCATTATTGGTCACACCTTTTAGCAAAAATAATATTGACGATTTACGGTTTGTGCTTATTACTAGTATTATTCTACAGTATTTTGCAACTTTCATTGGCGATTGCATATGTAAAAAATAAGCGTAGAAACAAAAATACTCCAGAAGTGAAACCTGTTTTCGATCCTGCAACAACGCCGAAAGTAACTGTGCAACTGCCTATGTTTAATGAATTGTATGTTGCAGACAGAATTATCGAAGTTATTTCTCAATTTGATTACCCTAGAGACAAGTTCCAAATTCAAGTATTGGATGATTCTACAGATGAAACCACAGAATTAATTG
>JBIIWQ010000079.1:0-7826 GCA_044338805.1 Crocinitomicaceae bacterium | reverse complement strand
TTTTATTAGATTTCAAAAACAACAAAATAAAAGGCAGCCTATTAAGCCATTTGGATAGAATAATTGAAGCTATATATTTTCACAACCACCATGATGCCTGTTGGATTCTTGTGCGAAGTGTCAAAGCGCTTGCCTTTGCTAGTCAGCTGAAAAAAGCCATGACTTACGCGCCTTTTCATCAGCTTGTATTTGAAAGATTCCAGGCTTGCACTAACAAAATTGAATCCATTGCAGAACTTATTATCCAATTCGTGGGACATGCCTATTTTATGAAAAATCAAAAAATAGAAGCGCAATTTCCACCTTCCAAAATTGCAGTGAAACACGACAATGAAACGAATGCTCGTATTTTAATTGAAGCAGCAACTGCAAGTCTGTATGCGCAAAATTCTGTTAAATCAATTTTAGACACTAACATCCACTCCTTTGCAAAACAAACTGGGCAGACGTGGGTATTTGAGTTGTTGGAGTGATAAATTTAAAATCCCTGAATATTTTCAAACGATAGAATTCAATCATCAAAAGCACTAATGATTCACCCAAAGTGTTGGATTCAAACACTGCACAAGTGTTCCAGCAACTTGATGTATTTCAAAATGTGCAACAGAAACAGTCGAGCCATCGCTAACTAGTAAAGAACCAATTGCTTGCTTTGTACTCACTTTTGATCCAGTTTTTACATACGTATCTTGCAAGTTACTGTAGACCGTTCTATAATTTCCATGCTTAATAATCACTACTTTCCCAGCACCTGGAATACTCAAGACGCTTGTCACTTCACCTTCAAAGACAGCTCGAACTTGTGAATTTTTTGGTGAACTAATGTCAATCCCATTATTGTTTGTAAATACGTTATCCAATGTGGGATGCGCATTTTTTCCAAAACCTTCTGTCAATGATCCTTTATCTACTGGCCAAGGTAATTTACCTTTATTACCTTCAAAACTTTTGCTTAAAGCTACCGTTTCTTTGGTTTCAACACTGACATTGATTACTTTATCTGGCGCAGTTTCAGGCTTTGTTGCTGTCGCTGTAGAAGTTGCTGATACCGTTCCTCCCGCGCTTTTCTTTTTAGCCGCAGCCGCAGCTTCGGCTTTTTTACGTTTTGCTTCGGCAGCAGCAATCTCATTTTGGATAGCATCGTTGATTTTCTGCTTTAAAACAGCTTTTTTCTTCTCGTCGGCCTTCAGTTGACTTACCAAAGCGCCTTCCTCCTGCTTGAACTTTTTGTAAACTACTTCTTGCTTTTGTTTATCTTTTTCAATTGAAGCTTTTTCAGATTTTTTCTCATTTAAAACAGCTAATTTGTATTGTTTTTCTTTTTCGATGGAAGAAATTTCCTTCTTAATCAACCCTTGATGTTGACGAATAATTAAAAACTGTTTATTTTGAATATCAGCAATTCGTTCAAGGTAATTCCCTCTTTTTATCGCTTCATTATAATTCGTTGATGAAAACACAAACATCATCTTTCCGAATTTATTTCGGTGCTTGTAGGCATACAAAAGCAAGTCTTTGTATTGAGCCTTTAAACTCGCTAATTTGTTTTGCAAATCTTTGATTTCCGTACCTTTCTCAACCACTTTTATCTCCGCGCCACGCACTTGATTATCAAAATTCGACACCAATTCCTCTCTAAATTTTATTTGATTATCAATTAAGCGTAATTCATTCAAAGAAGCTTCAGTATTGCTTTTTGATTTATCCAACAATGATTTTGTATTGGAAATTTTCTTTTCCAAACGAGACTGTTCTGTTTTTAACTTCTCACTAGTTGTTTGAGCAAACAAGGAAGTTGCACAAAAAAAGAATAAGACTATTGATATTTTATTCGCACTTTTCATAACCTTCAGGTATTACAAAAAACAATGGTTGAGGCTGATCTATTTCAGCTTTATCGTAACTTAAAGTGATTCGCATTTCATTTCTTGGAGACGTAATTTTAATAAATACATCCTTTGGAAGATTGTATCCTTGCACGAATTCTCTTGACAAATAATCTACTTGGATTGTCGTTGAATCAGACGGGCTTTCAATAATCATTCCTTTCAAATTCGATGCATCATCCGTTAAGAAATATTTGACCAAAATATCATCGCGTTCAATCTGTCTGCCATTGCGATCCAATCGTTTCATTTCACGTTTTTTATGCGACGAAATGACATAATTGTAAGGATCATGAATTTGAAAATACTTTTGTGTTGTGTCATAATCCAATGGCATGCCCAAAATCAATTCTTCCAAGTTTCTATAATTAAAATCAATTCCAAAGTTTTCTTTGATATAACCCAAACTTTGAATGATGTAACATTTATCCCTTTTATTGACAATTTTAACTGTATCCGCAGTAATTATGGAATTAATAATTGGAATTTTCGCGTATGTAATAAGCGTATTAATCGCGCTATCCTTAACCATTCGAATAGATGTTTTAAAGCTAATATTTCGGTTGGTATCTGAAAATTCAGTTGCTATTTTAGTGTAAAAAAACGTTGGCTTAATATGGGAAATACTATCCATCGTTGAAATTAATTCCTGGGTCTTTTTGCGGGGCAACTTTTCTAGCTGTACATCGGTCATTTGTTTCGCACATGAAAACAAAAGAACCATTGTTCCTAGAAAGGTGAAATATTTAATATAATGGTTCATAATATTCTTTTCGTTCAATTTTCTTATCAAGATTCTTATTTGTTGATCCCAATTCTTTTGCCTTCAGCCAAAATTCGACCGCTTTTTCTTTATTCCCAGTCTTTAAATAACCGTCTCCCAAGTGTTCAACGATGATTTTATCAGAAGGTTTTATTTTATATGCTTTTTCAAAAAACAGCAATGATTCTGGATATTTTTCAGATTGAAAAAGCACAAACCCTTTTGTATCTATAAAATGTGAGACGTCACTGTTTTCTTTTAAAATTTCATTAGCAATAGTCAATGCAAGTGGTAAATCAATTTTAGCTAAAGCTAAACGGTACGCATAATTATTTTTAATTAACATGCTTTTAGGATCCAAAACCATTGCTTTTTCATAATTCACTTTACCAGCATTATAATTTTTACTCCCAAAATACGCTTCCCCTAGTTGGCTATATATTTCCGATTCCATTTCTTTATCATTTACCACAAGATCTTTGCCTGTTTCTAACGTAGAGATTGCTTCCTCATATTTCTTTAATTGAACAGCACTTATACCGTTTAAAAGATATACTGACGCTATTGTGGGAAAATATTCTAAACAAACTTTACTATCCTCATATAAATCTTCAAATTTGGATTTTTGGTATTCCATAATCATCACTTGATTCCAAATTGGGTATTGGGATTTATCAAATTTCAAAGCTTCTTTATAGGATTTTAGAGCCTCATCTTCCTTTTCAGCTCTGAGCATATAGTCGCCCCGAATCGAATATGCTTTTGCTTCTTCAGGATATTGAGACACTAATGTTTCAACTAATTCAAAAACTTCAGGGTCAATTTTATACGTTGCTTCGTGAATGTTAATTAGGATTTTCATTTTTGTGTCAATGTCGACATCTTCACATTGAAACGCTTTTTTCAATTCTACATAAGCCAATTCTTGTTTTCCTTGCTGTCTATATATATCCGCTAAAGCTAAATGTGCTCTTCCATTATCTGGTGTTGCTTTAACTAATTCTTCCAAGAAAGAAAGTGCTTTTTCTGCTTGATTTGTTTGAAAATAATAATCAACTAATGTCGCCAACAACTGTGCATCTTCAGGATAAAGTTTGCGTGCTTTTTCCAATTCTTGAATTCCTTTTTCAGCTTGTTTTATTTCAATATACAATTTAAATTTCTGGATGGAAAGTTCTGGTTGAATGCCAATTTGATCTTCCGTTTTATCGAACATTTTTATTGCCTCAGAAGTTTTTCCTGTTTTCACCAAACATTCTGCATAACCGTATAACCACTCAACATTTCGTGGCTCGTTCTTTACTAATTTCTGGAAGTTTTTAGCTGATTCGGTAAAATTACCTTGCTCAAATTGCATATATGCCAATTCTTGCGTATACCAAATATTGTTTGGGTCTAATTTCGCTGCTTGTAAAATATATTCGGCAGATTTCGCTTGGTTACCATTCATCAAACTTAATTCTGATAAAGCATAATAAACAGCATCATCAGTTTGTTTAATCAACAAGCATTGTTCAAACATGGCAATTGCCTCTTTGATTTGACCACGTGTTTTCAGCCGCACACCTTCATGAAATTTTTCAATATAAGGATACTCCGCAGCAGAAAATCCCGGTGCCTCTTTTGATTTCTTTGTTGAAGCACATGAAACTAGAAATAAAACCAAGAAAATCGTTAAATAGCTATAAAACCTCATTCGTTAACAGTTGAGAAATCGCCAAGACTCAAATCACGTGCCGAACCGACATAATTCGCATTTGAGCCAATCATTGAATTTTTAATTACTGCATTTGTTACTTCAGAATTTTGCTGAATATTCGAATTTGAAATGATAGAATTCATGATCCGTGTGCCATTTCCTAATGAAACATGTGGGCCAACGACCGAATTTTCAATCACAACTCCTTCGCCAATAAAACAAGGAGGAATAATTACAGAATCAATAATATCAGCTGATTCGGCCACCATCATTTTATTCTTTTCAAAATCATATTCCAACACACGTTGATTGGTGTGAACTGTAACTTCTTTATTTCCACAGTCTAACCATTCGGTAACTTCTCCTGGTTTAAATTTGTATCCAGCTTCAGTTAAACGTCGCAAAGCATCTGGTAATTGATATTCCCCACCTTTAATAATGTTGTTATCAATCAAATATTCTAATTCTGTTCGCAAGCGTTCGCCATCTTTGAAATAATAAATCCCAATCATTGCCAAATCTGAAACGAATTCTTTTGGTTTTTCAACGAAATCAATAATCTCACCTTCCTCGTTCATTTTAATCACCCCAAAAGCACTAGGATCTTCAATTTGCTTTACCCATAAAATTCCGTCATCGTTTGGATCAATTTTGAAATTCGCTTTAAACAACGTGTCCGCGAAGGCAACAACTACTGGTCCTGTCAATTTTTCTTTTGCACACAAAACAGCGTGAGCCGTTCCGAGCGGTTTCTCTTGATAATGAATCGACCCTTTTGCTCCTAAACTTGCAGCCACAGCGATTAATTCTTTTTCCACCTCATCACCGAAATCAACACCAATTACAAAAGCAATTTCGTCAATACTTTCCGTGCAAACAGCTGCAATATCTTCTACTAATCTGTGGACAATTGGTTTCCCACCAACTGGTACCAGTGGTTTTGGAACTGTTAATGTATGTGGGCGAAGACGACTTCCACGTCCCGCCATTGGAACAATTATATTCATACTTACAATTATTTATTTGGGATTTGTAATTCAGGATTTATCCTAAACTTGTATTCCCTATATTAATTTTTCAAAAATTCCGAATCCTGAATTCCGAATTCTCAATTACTTAACTCCTGTGCTACCAAATCCACCAGTTCCTCTTTCTGTTTCTGATAATTCAATAGATATATTCCATTCGGCTTGCTCCACTTTTGCAAAAACCAATTGAGCGATCCGTTCACCATCTTGAATTACAAAAGTCTCATTTGAAAGGTTGATTAATATCACTCCAACTTCACCACGATAATCTGCATCAATTGTGCCCGGAGAGTTTAAAACAGTAATCCCATTTTTGAAAGCCAAACCGCTTCTTGGTCGCACTTGACATTCAAAACCTGCTGGAATTTCCATAAAAAGTCCTGTTTTCACCAATACCCTTTCTAACGATTTTAATTCAATTGGTGCATCCAAGCTTGCACGAACGTCTAAACCTGCAGATGAAGTTGTTTCATACGCTGGTAAATTATGTTTTGACTTATTAATAATTTTAACTTGCATCCGTTTCAAATTGAATTCAAAAATACGAAAAAGAAAGTGGATGAAATGCGCTAGATTACTTAGAAATCAACATCAGAATCTTAACAATAGATTATGCTTTTTTAAAGGATGATTTTTCGAAGGAATAAACCATCGCAATATAAAGTAATATGAGCGCATTATGGACAAATAGTTTTCCCATTGAACCTTGAATATCAAGCATTCGGGTAATAAAATAGAAGAACAATGCGACTCCCAAATACAAACCAAATTTTCGCAAATTATATTTGATTGGATAATATTTCTGTCCTAATAAATACGATGCAACCATTTGGAAAGCATATACAATCAACGTTGCCCACGCGCATGCCATAAAACCATAAATTGGGATAAAAATCATATTTATTATCAGCGTTAATCCAGCACCAGCGATTGCGATAAAAGCTCCAAATTTTGTTTGCCCACTTAACTTATACCAAATACTTTGGTTGTAATAAATACCTAAAAAAACATTCGCTAATAATAAGATGGGTACAACGCCTAAGCCAACATAATAGGCTTCATTTCGAATAAATAATTTGAAAATATCGATATTCAAAGAAACGACAAGAAATACCAAACAGACCATTGCAACAAAGAAATTCATCACTTTCGCATAGACTTTGTTTTTTTCCTCATTTTTCATTTGCGCGAAGAAAAATGGTTCTGCGGCGTAACGGTATGCTTGCAATAAAATCGTTACTAACATGGCTAATTTGTAACAAGCGCTGTAAATTCCCACTTGTCCTTCGGCATCTTTCAAAGAATTTACCACCATACTTGTACCATTGTATAAAAATTCATGGGAACCATTAGATAACATGTGTTTCAACAAAATTCTATCAATTGTTTCATTGACAATTCCAGCAAATCCGGCTATAACCAATGGTATTGCATAAATTCCCATTTCTTTGGCAAGTATAAAATCGAAATTTAAACGCAGGTTTAAGAAATGTTTATAGAGTAAAATTGGTTTAATCAGTGATGCAAATAAGTTGGCAAAAAGAATGAACAATACTCCTTCTTCAGGTCTTGCCGGATCAAAAGCACCTAGCATTAAAAACAAATTCAAACCAATATTTACACCTATCGATGCAAATTGAATGGAAGCAAATTGTTTGGCTTTATTTTCAGCCCTTAATTTTGCTAATGGCAATGCAGTTATTGCGTCAATACAAACAATTGCTCCAAGTAAAATAATATATTCAGGATGATCCGAATAGAGCATTACATCTGCAATATTCTGATTAAAAAATAACAGTGCAATGAAGAAAATTACATTTACCCCGATTACTGTTAAAAACCCATTTAAGAATACTTTGTCTTTATCTTCTTTGTCTTGCAAAAAGCGAAAGAAAGCCGTTTCCATTCCAAATGTTAGAAAAACAACCAAAAAAGCCACCCAAGCATACAATTCGGATACAACTCCATAATCTGATGGGTTTGCAAAAACGGAAGTATAAAGTGGAACTAATAGATAATTCAATAACCTGCCTACGATACTTGAAAGTCCGTAAACAGCAGTTTGACCCAATAATTTTTTTATTGGGTTCGACATTAATTTCTAAAGTTTGGTTTGCGCTTTTCTAAAAATGCTGTTGTTCCTTCTTTAAAATCTTCGGTACCAAAACATTTACCGAATTCTTCAATTTCAACATTAAATCCATTCACGCCATCTTCGAAATTAGCATTGATAGAACGAATTGCCGAAGCAATAGCTGTTGGTGAATTATTCAAAATTTTATTTGCAATTTCTTCTGCTTTTGCTAATAATTCTTCAGGTTCAACAACGTGATTCACTAATCCCCATGCAAGTGCTTCATCAGCTTTTATCATTCCAGCCGTGAAAACCATTTCGTTGGCTTTCCCTTGTCCAACTAATTGTGTTAAACGTTGCGTTCCACCATAGCCAG